>DAIOEN010000317.1:0-6325 GCA_036746235.1 Vulcanimicrobiota bacterium
GAGCCTGTCAGGCAGAAGCTGATAAAATGGTTACTAATTTACCTGGAGCGGTACTTAGAGTTTAGAGTTGAAAACACTCAACCCTCAACATTAAACAATAAACTATATCGTAAGAGGTGATTTTATGTTAACAGAATTCGCTCCTCCTGAGAGAGCGGAAATGGAAGATGTTCTGAAACAAAACATGGCATTAAAAGAACATAATCTTATAAAGACACTCCTTGATAGTTCCCCCGATATGGTAATGGTACTCAACAAACATCGTCAGGTTGTCCTGGCAAATGATAAATTTTTAAATTTTCTTCATCTGAATGATGAAGAGAATACTATCGGGAAAAGACCGGGAGAAGCATTGAGCTGTATTCACAGCAATGACGGTCCGGGAGGATGTGGCACATCACAGTTTTGCAAATATTGCGGTGCAGTTCATGCCATAATAAATACACAGACAAAACATGAAAAAGATGTGCAGGAATGCAGGATAAATATTAAAGATGAAGCAGGTATAACTGCATTAACACTTCGCGTATGGACAACCCCTTTTACTATTGACGGATATGAATATGTCCTTTTCTGCGTCAGAGATGTATCAGATGAAAAATATCGCCATATACTTGAGAGGATTTTCTTTCATGATATTTTAAACCTTGCCGGAGGACTTCAGGGCATTATGGAATTAATGCCTGACCTGACAGAAGAAGAGGCAAGAGATTTTTATAAAGAAGGTCTCACTCTTTCAAGACAGCTTATAGGGGAAATAGAAAGCCAGCGGTCTCTTCTTCAGGCTGAAAGAGGAGATTTACATGTAAATATTACAGAAATCTTCGTGCCTGAATTTCTGTCTGCTATATGTACACTTTATAGAAATCATCCTGTAGCAGAAAATAGAAATATTTATGAACCGGTCATTATAGGAGAACCATATATAAATACAGACAAGGTACTTTTAAGCAGAGTAATAGGTAATCTCGTAAAAAATGCTCTTGAAGCTTCTGACCCCGGTCAGACTATAATAGTTTCTTACAAAAATAATAATGGGAAGATGGTATTTTCTGTACATAATGAAAAAGAAATGCCTGAAGAGGTAAAACTGCAGATATTTAATCGTTCTTTCAGTACAAAAGCATCTTCAGGAAGAGGACTCGGCACATACAGTGTAAAGCTCTTAACGGAAAGATATCTAAAAGGTAAAGTAGATTTTACATCTACAAAAGAAGGAACTACATTTAATGTGAGATTGTCTGTTCAGTGAGTGGTGAGTAGTGAAAAGTGAGTAGGGGCGTTTAATAAAACGCCCTGTAGATGAAATACGCATCACGCATTACGCATTACGTTTCCGGACAACGGAGAATAAAAATGACAAAATATCTGATAACAGGGGGCTGTGGTTTTATAGGCTCCCATATAGCTGAAGAATTATTAAAAAATCCGGAAAACATGGTTATTATAATAGATAATCTATCATCCGGATATGTAAAGAATATTGAACATATAAAAGACAGAGTGGAATTTATAGAAGGAGATATAAGAGATTTCAGCAAAATACTTCACGCAATAGAAGGTGTGGATTATGTTTTTCATGAAGCTGCTCTTGTTTCGGTCTTTGATTCCATTAACCGTCCTCTTGATAATCACAGTATAAATCTGACGGGAACTCTTAATGTTCTGGAAGGTGCCAGAAGAAATAAAGTAAAAAGAGTAGTCCTGGCAAGTTCTGCTGCAGTATACGGCAATGATCCTGTTCTTCCGAAGATTGAAACAATGGTACCATGCCCTCTGACTCCATATGGAATTGCAAAGACAGGAAAAGAGTATTACGGAAAAATTTATTCGGAACTATATAATTTACCTGTCATATCACTGAGATATTTCAACGTATTCGGCCCGCGGCAGGATCCGTCTTCTCCATATTCGGGTGTCATCTCAAAATTTACAGATAATATCCTGTCAGGCAAATCCCCCGTTATATTCGGCGATGGTCTGCAGACAAGGGATTTTGTATTTGTAAAAGATGTGGTAAAAGCAAATATACTGGCTATAAACAGCAAGAAAATTAAAGGCGGAGAAGTGTTCAATATTGCCACAGGCATTTCGGAGAATCTTATAACATTACTGAAAATAATAAATAACATTACAGGAAAAAATATAAAGGCAATCTATAAAGAGGAACGAGAAGGAGATATAAGACATTCTGCGGCAGATATAAAAAAAGCCAGAGAAATACTGGAATATAAACCTTCTTTTACTCTGGAAGACGGGATGAAAATTCTGCTTGATAATTATTGATTACGGCCCCTGGTCACAGGTGTCAGGTCACTAGTCACTGATTTAAATTTCGGCATGACCGGCTGTCCCTGAGAAACAGGTTTACAGAGAAAAGTCAGATAATTAAGATGTTTCATTTTATACATGAGATTCAAAAATATTATAACGGTGCTGATTATTATTGCTATCAGGTAGCCTGTGCCTGAAGTAAAAGAGCTATGCCATATAAACAGATAGCTCAGGATTCCGTTTAACATGGTGAATATGGAAATACATACAAGGGAATCTGTAAGTAATTCAAGATACCAGTGTAATACGACAAGGACCAGAAATAAAATCTGGAAAAAAGCAGCTACTATGAGTATTCGAAATACAGGGACAATATCATCTGCATTAAAATGGAGAAACCTTATTATATAAGGAGCTATAAGAAAGATTATAAGGGTAATAAAAAACTGTATTTTTGTTATGTGCAGTAATTTGTCCTTCAGAGCTGAAATCAAAAAAATTCTTTTATCTTCTATTTCTTTATAAGTACCTTCATTCAGAATTGTATTTATATATTTTCTCAATCCTTCATAAAAATCTGTTTCTACCTGCAGAAAAAATACGGACATAGCAGGAATTATTGTAAGTGCAGCCAGAAAAGACGATGTATCATAGGGATAATGGGCCAGAAAAACTGCTTCCAATCTGATACCTTCAGGGGAATACCAGACAATCAATTTATCAAGCCAGTAGCCAAGATTATATAAAAAAGCAGCCAGTGCAAGCTGGGGATATTTATTAAAATATCTTGTAAATTCAAAGATTCTGTCTTCTCCCCATGTAAATTCACTTTTTATACGTCCTATAAGAAAGATTACAATGGCAACCTGTCCCAGTGTAAACCCTGCAAGATAACCTTCTGTATGCCAGTACTTACCTGCAATCATAGCAGTAAGAAAACTCAATATAAATCCAAGAAAATATATGGAAACAACCTTTATATAATCCCTCAGAGACGAGAGGAAAACCATTATTATCCACTGAAAAGACACGGTACAGAATAAAATTACAAATAATATTTTCAATATAAAATTTACTGTAGAAAAAGATATAAAAACAGAAGAAGCAATAAAACATAAGAGTCCTGACAGAAACATGACACCGGCAAAATTCGGAAACAGTGCAGAATATTCCCTCTGATACAATCTATCTGAAATAAAACGGGTCAGCACTAATTGAAATATACTTGTAATAATCAGGGAAAAGGTATATACATAGACTATTATAACCCTGAATAATACCATAGCAGGCTGAACAGAATAAGAGCCGGCAAATACACTGAGACCTGCAATGGACATAACCGCAAAAAGCCATGGCCCCGAAGATATAATAAGTGAAATTAAATTTGCTTTAAAATCACTGACATATCTGTCTTCATGTAATAATTTTTTTAACAGAAAACCTATGCCTGCCATAAATGGTAAACCTTTCTACAGTGAGCAGTGACCAGTGACCAGTGATTCTATTCTTCACTTTTCACTCTTCACCCTTCACTCTTCACCCTTCACTCTTCAACAATTTCTTAAACTCCGCACCATATCTCTCCAAAACATCTTTTTTCTGATAATATCTTTCCATTCTTATTTTCCCTGTTTGAGCCATTCTTTTATAGAGGTGTCTATCCCTTAATATGGTCATTATCGCGCCCGCTGTTTCAGAGGTAGCATGGACATTCGTTATAAGTCCGCATTTTCCTAACATCTCGTCTTCACCGTCTTTACCATATAGAAGTTCCCTGCAACATCCTACATTTGTAGCCACACATGGTATGCCGGCGCTCATAGCTTCCATTAACGTAAGAGGCTGTCCTTCACTTATACTGGTAAGGACAACCAGATCTACATCATTAAAAGCCTCTGCCAGATTTACATTACCGGTGAATTCCACAATGCCGTCAAGGCCCATCAGATTTATAAGGGTAATACATTCATCAAAATATTCTCTGTCTTCATCATAAGGCCCCATAACAAGAAATTTAACATTTTCACCCATTTCATCACATACCAGCCTGGCTGAAAGAATGTAAGTTTTTATGTCTTTTATGGGTACAACTCTTCCTACAAGCGTTACAGTAAGAGTTTTTTTATTCAGTTCCTTTGGCTTAACAGATGCAAATCTCTCCATATCAATTCCATTTGGAATAATAACAATCCTGGATGGGTCTGCTCCTGCTTCTATTTCCATTCTACCGTTATCAGAGAAAAGAGTAGTTATAGTAGACGAATGGGTATATACAAGAGAACTCAGAGTAAGATAAAGATTTATCCAGACTTTTTTCAATCCTGTAAATACTTCTCTTGCCATATAACCGTCCTGTTTTATCTCATAGATCCAGTTGGCCTGATTTATTTCTATCATTCTCTCCCTGTGGTAAATACCATGTTCTGTTAACATCAAAGGTTTATTGTAATACAGGCTGGAAAGAGTTGCTCCCAGCCCTGCATATCCGGTAAGGACAGTATAAAATAAAGAAGCAGGAGGATAAGTGGCTCTTAAAATATTATAAACCGGTAATACAAGAGATCTGTATGACCAGATGTATTCAAGAAAAGGCACATCTGAAAGACTGTTATTATAAAGTTTTGTTATAAATTTCCATGCTTCCGGAGAGAAAAAAAGATCACCTATATCCAGTTTTAAACCCTCCATAACACCCAGTTCTTTACATAAATATTTAAACCTGTCTTTATCTATTTTCCCGGAAGATATTATAAAATCAAAGAGAATATCCATTAAATGCCTGGCTCCGGCGTTTTTCCCTTTCCTCTTTATATCAGGTAAATCGTATAAATATATATCTTTATAATATAAAATATTTTTTGGAAGATCATATTTAAATTCTTTTATTTCAGAACTGGAAGCCACCATATGAACGACGGAAAAAGTAAAATCTTTAAAATACTTAATCTGTTCCTGAACCCATGAAGAGACGCCGCCTCTTACATAAGGATAACTTCCTTCCACAAAAAGACATATGTCTGCTTTTTCGAAATTCTTTTCCTTTGAAAATTTCGCCATAGTCCATTTCAATACAGGATTTGTAACATCATCGTCATCGACAGAGAGGTTTTTATCTCTGAAAAGTGACTCTGCCATACCGGATTCTCTCAATACTCTTAGTATTTCATTTCTTACATTTTTATCTCTTTCTTTTTTTAAATAATTTTTCAATATTCCGGGAATAGTACAGGATTTAATCTGGCCAAGAGCCCATACACAGGTAACACGAACGGAAGGATTTTCATCGTCGAGGAGTTTAACAACTTCATTACAGGCTTTTTTGACTTTTCTGCTGCCACAGTAAAAGGCTGCAGCATATCTGACTTCTGCATCACAGTCTCTCAAAGATTTTATAACAGTATCTTCGGCTCTTTCATCTCCTATAAGACGAAGACTGTCTATTATACGGGCCCTTATTCCGGGATCTTTATCCTTTAATATCCCGATAAGCGGTATAATAGCATTTGCCTGTTCTCCCATGCCAAGAGATTTTATTGCATAAGTGCGGACATAGTCATCAGATGAAGAAAGCAAATCCAGGAAATAATCATATTTAAAATCAGATCTTATATTATCCAGTGCTCTTTCTGCAGTTCTCTGAATAATTTTGCTCTCATCAAATAAAAATTCTGTTAAATCTTTAACAGTACTTTTATAATCAAATAAAGACAGATGTTTTATAACATAATACTTAATCTTAAAGTCAGATAATTTCACTGCCTGTGCCAGACTGTGAAGATCTTCTTCGTTCTTTATTTTCGAAAGAAGATATTCTGCTTCTTCCCTCTTTGTTGCATCCAGAAGCACAAGACCATTGAATATTTTATCTATTGTTTCTTCCACTTAACTATCTCCGCCTGTCTGTGAAACTTCTTTTGTTTTATAAGTAATGTTATTTAACTTGTCGTGACGATAACGCGTCAGGCATGACGGTTTTAATCCCTGTACATCATGCATTACTAACAACCATGACCGGAGCGGTCACAACGAAATATGAAAATGAATAGACAGT
>DAIOEN010000318.1:0-6269 GCA_036746235.1 Vulcanimicrobiota bacterium
CCATTTTATCAGCTTCTGCCTGACAGGCTCTTACGAAGAAAAATAATTTGCCTTTTACGGTACTTAGCATAAGCATTTAATAAATGTTTTCATCAATTACGTCCCTTACTTTTTGTGCCAGTCCATATACTGAAAATGGTTTTTGAATAAAATTTACTCCTTTTTCAATTACCCCTTTATGGGCTATTACATCGGCAGTATAACCGGACATGTAAATACATTTTATACCAGGCCTGATATTCAGGAGTTCTTCCATAAGTTCCCTTCCGTTCATCTCTGGCATTACTACATCAGTTAGCAACAGGTCTATGTTACCTGTGTGATTTTTTGCTATAGTGACGGCATGTTTTGGTGATTTTGTAGTTATTACGATATAGCCGAGCTTTGTGAGAGTACTATTACAGAGGTTGAGAATAAACTCTTCATCTTCGCAGATCAATATAGTCTCTGTCCCTTCAGGCATTTTTTCTCCGATTTTCTCCTGCGTCTCCTGATTTGTTTCCTCTTTATGCCGTGGCAGATAGATCCTGAATGTTGCCCCGTGCCCTGTTTCACTGTATACATCGATAAAGCCATTATTCTGCCGGACTATACCATAAACTGTTGCCAGACCGAGTCCTGTACCACAGCCAGTTTCTTTGGTTGTGAAGAAAGGTTCGAAAATGTGTTCCATTATATCCTTCTTAATACCGCAACCTGTGTCACTTACTGTTAATAAAACATATTCACCGGAAATTAATTCGGGGTAAGAGGCAGTGTATAAATTATCAAGCGTTACATTTCCCGTTTCCATTGTTATGGAACCGATACCTGATATGGCATCGCGGCTGTTTACTACCAGATTGGCCAGAATCTGACCTAACTGTGACGGGTCGAAAAGGATTTTCCATAGATTATAGCCCGGTATCCATATCAGTTCAATATCTTCTCCGATGAGTCTTCTGAGCATATTGAGCATACCGGACATGATTTCGTTTAAGTCAATTACCCTGGGACTGACAGGCTGTTTTCTGGCAAAGGCCAGAAGCTGTCTTGTAAGCTCTGCCGATCTTTGAGATGCCTGAAGTATTTCCCTGAGCTGTGAATGTAGTTCACAGGATGGAGCAATATCCATGAGAGCTATTTCCGTATAGCCTATGATTACGCCGAGCATATTATTAAAATCGTGAGCCACTCCTCCTGCCAGTCTGCCTATAGATTCCATCTTCTGTGCCTGAAGTAACTGGGCCTGCAGTTTTTCCTTCTGCTGTTCCGCAATTTTGCGGTCTGTAATATCCCTGTCTATGCCCATAAAACCGGTACATAATCCATCACTTCCGTATACAGGAGTAACGCGGCTTTCGAGTATAACCACCTGGCCCTTTCTGTCCGTCCATTTTGCTTCAAAAGAAAAGGAAGCTTTTTTGCTATCAATTGTTCTTTGAAATAGCTCCCTTGTTGTATCGACTGTTTCTGGAACAAGGAATGTGAAAGAACTGCGCCCTGTAAGCTCTTCAGGTTTATATCCAACAATCTTTTCTGCCTGAGGACTTACATAAACAAATATGTATCGTTCATCAGTCTGCCAGACCATATCAGGCGTATTGGTAATAAGGTGGCGGAAACGTTCTTCACTTTCCCTGAGGGCATTCATTGTAATGACATTTTCCTTTATCTGTTCCTGAAGTTTTATATTGGTCTGTTTCAGTTCTACAGAACGGTCTTTTACAATTTTTTCGAGATTTAACTGGACCTGACGAAGGGTGAGATGGGTTTTGACTCTTGCAAGTACTTCTTCCGGATGGAATGGCTTGTTTATATAGTCCACACCACCTGCCTGAAAAGCTTTAACCTTATCACGTTCGTTTTCCAGAACACTTATGAATATTATAGGAATAGAACTGGTTTCCTCATTTTCTTTAAGTCTGCGACATACTTCAAAACCGTCTATGCCGGGCATCTTTATATCCAGGAGAATCAATGCAGGCAATTCAGCCTTTATACTGCGCAGAGCCAGTTCTCCGTCAATGGCAGATCTTACCTGGTAACCTGCACCGGTCAGAATATTTTCCAGAAGATTAAGATTTCCCGGATTATCATCAACCAGGAGTATATCTCCTGAATGGGAGATATTATCTGTTATGATATTCATCAGCTTTCCCTTTCAATTAATCTATCTAAAATTTCAAGCAGTTTTTTGTAGTGCCTATTTTCTATCATGAGACGAAGATCGTTATATAATCCCACTGAAATATTACGGACCCGTTCAATTACATCAAGGCAGCGCTGTTTGTTTAAAAGCTCTGCAACATGCCTTAATTCTTCAAGTAAATCGTGAGGCACGTTCCCGATCTCTGACAGATCCGGTTCCTTTATATGTCCCTCTTCATAGTCTTCCGAATATGTAAAGTTTATACCGAGATGTCTGGTCATAGTTTCGAAAATTTCCGTATCTCTGTAGGGCTTTCTTACGAAATCATCACAGCCTGCTTCCAGTATTTCCCGTCTCTCTTCTTCCATGGCATGAGCAGTGAGAGCTACAATCCTGATAGATTTATCTTCTGCTTTGATCTTTCTTGTAGCGTCCAGACCATTCATTACAGGCATTCTGATATCCATCCAGATCAGATGGGGATGCCATTCTTTAGATAACGTGACTGCTTCCAGTCCGTTTACTGCTTCACTGATTTCGAACCCTACAGGTTCAAGGAGTCTTCTCAGTAATAAGCGATTCTCAATCTGATCCTCAACTATGAGGATACGATATTTATCATGCCCCTCTGCCAGGCCTGTAACATAGCCTTTCCTTATTTCAACAGGTAGTGACTCATCCGGGGCCGGTCTGACAGGAATTTCAAAATGAAATATAGAACCTCTGCCAGGTTCACTTTCTACACCAATATGTCCGCCCATCAACTCTACATATTGTTTACTTATGGCAAGCCCCAGTCCTGTTCCTGTTTCAATAGATGTATTTTCTCCCAGCTGTACAAAGGGAAAGAAGATATGTTCTTTATCTTTCTCATTTATACCTGATCCGGAATCTTCCACTTCGAACCTTATGGTTATATTATCGGATAAAGTCGGACTGGCAGGCATTACTCTCATACATACGCCTCCGGTGTATGTATATTTAATGGCATTTCCTATTAAATTAATCAGCACCTGCCGTAATTTACCTGAATCGGCTGTAATATATCGTGGAATATGAGGAGACTGTTCAACGGTAAAAGTCAGTCCTTTTTCTTCTGCCTTTACGTACATCAGGGATTTCATCTCATGGACTATCTGAAAGAGATCAAGAAGTGTCTCTTCCAGTTCTACCCGCCCTGACTCAATCTTGGATATATCAAGTACATTATTTATTAAGTTCAGCAGATGCTCGCCACTTCCTGTAATAATATTCAGGTTTCCCATCTGTTCTTCAGTAAATCCCCTGGAATTCTTCATCAGCCGTGAAAATCCGATGATAGAATTAAGAGGGGTCCGCAGTTCATGGCTCATATTTGCCAGAAAAATACTTTTTGCTCTGTTGGCTGCTTCTGCCTGATCCCTGGCAGATACCAGTTCGTTTGTCCTTTCTTTTACAAGTTCTTCCAGGTTTTCCTTGTGTTTGCACAGTTCTCTGTTGCTTTCCTCAAGCCTTTTTCTGGCAAGTCCCGTTTCGCTCATAAGGCGGGCCAGGCGACAGTAAAAGTCCAGTGCTCCCTTTATCTGGCTTTCCGTATAAACATGAACCTTATCCAGTGAGTTCATATATTCGGTTCTGTCAAAGCCGAATTTTTCTGCCTGCCTGATAAAATAGTCCCTGTCTGGGGACTCCATAAAGAACTGGCCGGCAAAGAAATTTGCCACATGTTCTCCTTCTACGGTAATCGGTATAGCTGCATCAATCAGGCCATTTCTGCATTTATATATATTGTACAGATCTCCTTTTTTTAAACAACCTGCAAGGACTGTGTCACTTTCGAAACAACGGCGTGCTGTCTCCGGATGAACTCTGTGGAATTTCGTGCATATATCATGCCATCCTGTAGCTACCAGGACAGTGCCATCTATGTCAAGAATGGCAGTTGCCATACCTGTGGCTATACTGAAACTTTCACATAATTCCTGCAATTCTTTTATATCTACGAGGTCGGCAAATTTCATAATTCCTTTCTCCCTTATTCCTCGTTCTCTTTTTTCTTTACCGCCATAAATTTTTGAATCCTGTTATTTGTTTTATCCACAACATATACATTCTCATCTTTATCTATGGCAATTCCTTCAGGACACTCGAATTCTCCTTCTTCTGACCCTTTTGTTCCGAATTGAGTCAAAAATTTTCCCTGAGAGGTAAATTTTTGAACCCTGTTGTTGAAATCCGTTACATAGATAAATCCTTTGCGGTCTGATGCAATACCTGCCGGATAATAAAACTGTCCCGGCCCTTCACCTTTTTTACCGAATTTTTTTACAGGTTTCCCTTCTGTATTAAAGACCTGTATTGTATGGTTCGATATATCTGTTGTGTAAATATAACCTTTGTCTCCGATACATATGCCAAGGGGGCCGTACAACTGAATGACCCCGTCGGAGTTTCTGAGTTTCCACTGATTTATGAGTCTGCAGTTCGTATCAAATCTTTGAATTGAGTGATTAAATGTATCTGCTACATATAGATAACCTCTTGGCGACAGGGCAATTCCTGCAGGGCCGTACAGGGCGTAAGTCTGATTGTTGCTGTAGCCTTCAAGTTTTCCTTCTGTTATGAAATTGCCTTTCCTGTCATATTTTTCTACCCTCTGATTCCATCTGTCCATAATATAAATATTATCTGCTCTGTCTGTAATTATTCCGCTGGGAGCCGCCGGTTCTCCTTTATCCGTCCCGTGACTCGGCCATAGTGTTATAAATTTGCCTTTTGAATCAAATTTCTGGATTCTATGATTGCCTGTATCAGTGACATAAATATTTCCCGCTCCGTCTACAGTTATCCCTTCCGGGTAAGAGAATTGTCCCTTTTTATCACCTTCACTTCCCCAGGACAGGACAAATTCATAGACTTCTATTTCTTTACTCTGAATGTCTGGAATGGACAGGATGAGCATTATTGCCGGTAATATGAGAGAAATAATTAAAAAATTTTTGACCATTTTTATTAACCTCTTTCAGTCGTGACATGTAAGGCTTGACATATATGATTACTTACATTTATTATATCAGAAAATTTGTATTTCTGATATAATAAAACTTCAAAGAGGTGATTTATATGGAATTCTGGAAAGGTTTTTTAAAACAGTGGGATCAAGATATTTTAACAATATTAAAAAAATCTCAGGAAAAATTTCATGGTAAATGTTATTACAGTGATCTTGCAAAAGAAGCACTGGAGAAAGGTTGTCTCTCCTTTCCCGGGGCTCAGGAGAAAGAGATTATAGAAATAGAAAATCGTCTGAATATGAAATTACCGCCTTCCTACAGGGATTTCCTTAAAGAAACAAACGGGTGGAGACAGATTGGATTTGATGGAGAAGACGGAAGAATTTTTTCTATTCAAGAAATTGAGCTGTTTTCTGTAAAATATAAAACATCCTTTGAAGAGTGGCTTTCAGGCTATGGAGATTACAGTCCTGAAATACCTGATGAACTTTATTTTGTTTATGGTCCTGAACAGGATACGGTAAATATAAGAAATGAATATCTAAAAACTGCTCTTGCCATAAGTGAACATGTAGACAGTGCCGTTTATCTTTTGAATCCTCAGGTTAGAACATCAGATGGAGAGTGGGAGTCCTGGTTTTTCTGCTATGATCTTCCCGGCGCTATGAGATACAGATCCTTTCAGGCCATGATGGAAGGTGAATATGTGAGAATATTAAAAGCAGTATCAGATGTTTATTGAAAGGAGTAAAAAATATGTTAGGTGCCATAGCAGGAGATATTATAGGTTCTATCTATGAATGGAATAATATAAAAAGGACTGATTTTGAGCTTTTCAGCAGTAAGTCCAGGTTTACCGATGATACTGTTATGACCGTAGCTGTTGCAGATGCTATATTAAATAATAAAGGCTATGTTACTGTTTTTAAAGAATACGGAAGAAAATATCCCGATGCAGGTTATGGAGGTGCTTTTAAGAAGTGGTTTATGTCTGATGATATGACAGGTTATGGCAGCTTCGGAAACGGTTCTGCCATGAGGGTAAGTCCTGTCGGATTTGCCTTTAATACGATTGAAGAGGTTTTAGAGGAAGCAAAAAAAAGTGCAGAAGTGTCACACAATCATCGTGAAGGTATAAAAGGAGC
>DAIOEN010000319.1:0-6213 GCA_036746235.1 Vulcanimicrobiota bacterium
GGTTTTGCATAAAATAAAAAAGAGAGGTGTTTTAAATGGCAGGAACAGAAAATGAAAAAAAGGCTAATAAAATGGATGACATACTGAAGAAAATTATGTCTTTACCGCTTTATGTACAGTTAGGTACCGTTCTTGTTTTCATAGGCCTTATATCAGGTGCAGTCTGGTATTTCGGTTATCGTGCTCCTAACTTTACAATGGAAAGACTTTACACGAAAGAACTCACATCAGAAGATATCGATGAAATCAAAAAAGAATTAAATTCTATGGGATATACAGAAGGGGTAGAATTCAATATAATAAAAGGTGATAAAACCTCTTTTATTATGGCCGAGCGTCAGCTTAAAGCAAAAATGCTCTCCCATCTTTCAGATTTAGGTCTTCCGAGAGGTGCAAGACAGAGTTTTGCCACTCTTAAAACAGGATTTTCCGATACAGAAGCAGACAGGCAGGCCGCACATCTCCATGCACTTGAAGGAGAAATTGAAACTTCTATCGTATCAATGGAAGGTATAATAAATGCAAGAGTAAGAGTTGTACTGCCCGATGAAAGTCTTTTTGAAGAAGACAAACAGCCTGCAAAAGCAACTATTATGATAGAAACAAAAAATGGTTACAATGTATCAAAATCTCAGATACAGGGTATTATTAATTTAGTTTCCGGTTCAGTAGCAAGACTTTCACCGGAACATGTTCAGGTAGTGGATCAGAGAGGAGTTACTCTTTCAGCTCTCGTAGCATCAGAAGAAGATCCCCTCGGTATGCCTACATCCAGCACACAGATGCAGAGACAGAAAGAATTTGACAAAGAACTTACAGACAGAGCACAATCACTCTTAGACAGAACCCTGGGAACAGGTGAAGCTGCTGTAGAAGTAAAGACAAGTCTTAATTTTGATCAGCAGAAAACCAGTATGAAAGTCTATGGTAATCCCGGAGGAGGAACGAACAGTCAGATGGCAGTTTCGTCAAGTGACTCTGAAACCAGCACAGGTGGTGGCGGCAATGAAGGTTATATTACTATAGGCGGAAGAACTGTAGGAGTAAACCATGCAGGAGGCGTTCAGCCTGTAGGCGGCGGAGACCAGTTAGTAGCATCCAACAGCGGTGTTTATGTTCTCAGTGAAGCAGTAAGAACCGAAACTTACAATAATAAAGGCGGCGGAGACAACGGAGTTGCCCCATCCGGTGGCAGCGGCGGTAAAAAAGGTTCCGACTATATAAGTACAGACAAACAGACCAATTATGTAATCAACGAAAGAAATATTGAAACAATACAGGCTCCCGGTCAGGTAGAAAGAATAACGGTAGCTCTTATGCTTAACAATCAGCCGGAGAACAGAGTCGAGCAGATAAAGAATGCAGTAGCTGCTTCAGTAGGACTCGACCAGAGCAGAGGAGATGTAGTAAGTGTAAGTAATTTCCCCTTCAAAACCTCTGAATATGATATTATGCGTAAAGAGATGTTAAGTGCTCCAGTAGGAGAAAGACCGGGCAACAAAGGCAGTCTCCCTGCAGTAAACAAAGCAGTAGTTGCATGGGCGGCAGCAGGTACAGTACTTATTCTGTTAGTAATATTCGCAATGTTCCTTGCAAAACAGAAGAAGAGCAACAAAGAGAAAATGCAGCTCCATCTCACAGCAGGTCCCGGTTCATCAATCAATCCTATTTCCGACCTGTTAAGTGACAAGAGCGGAAGGACTGTAGCACCATCATCCAATAATACTACAGTATCGTGTGATCAGCTTACCAGAATGGCAAAAGAAAAGCCAAACAAAGTAGCCGAGTTATTAAAGACATCATGGATGTCAGAGAAATAAGCAGTTAGTTAGCGAGGAAGTGTTTATATAGTGGGATTAAATCTCAGTGCAAAGCAGAAAACAGCAATTCTCATAGTATCTCTCCCTCCGGAGGTATCGACTCAGATTATGCGAGAGTTCTCTCCGGAACAGACCCAGGAGATAAGTGCGGAAATTGCAAAGTTACCCAATGTATCTTCTGATGTAAGAAATGCTGTTATAGATGAGTTTTTTTCCCGTTCTTCTGCTCCATCTGATATGATGGCAACCAATATTATGGGAGGCGGAGCTGCAAGCTTCGCCGAACAGGTCCTTCAGGAAGGACTTACCGAAGTAGAAGGTAAAGACATAGTCAGTGCCAGCAAAAGACCTCTTGGTTTCTTAAGACAGGTTGAACCGGAAGCTATAGTTTCTCTCTTAAAGAGAGAACATCCTCAATCGATAGCTCTGGTTCTTTCTTATTTAGAGGCAAAACAGGCTTCAGATGTGCTCAGACGTTTATCTGCGAGCCTCCAGACTGAAGTGGCAAGAAGACTGGCTGAAATACAGAAGGTAGATCCTGATGTACTGGTTGAAATAGAAAGTCTGTTACAGAACAGGCTGAAATTCCTCATAGATGGAGGGGGAGATTACGGGGAAGCTGACGGAAGAGAAGTATTGTTGAATATCCTCAGCAAAGCAGATAAGAGTACAGAGGAGAGAATTCTTACAGGACTTACAAGAAAAAATCCCGGACTTGTAAGGGATCTGAAAAGAAAACTCTGTGATTTTGATGATCTGCAGCATATCAATGATGAAGGACTGAGAGAAGTAATTCGTCTTGCAGATACAAGAGATTTAATTTTAGCACTTAAAGGAGCAGATCAGCAGATAGTAAAAAGAGTATATAGATGTATGGCTCCTGAAGCGGCAAAAGCCCTTAAAGAAGATATGGATGCCCTCCCTTCCGGAAGGGTTGATGAAGATCAGGTCAGAGCCGCACAGCAGGAAATAAGAAATATACTCAGAAATTTAGTATCACTCGGAAAAGTAAGGATTGCTTCTTAATTAAAATAAAGGCGGTCAGGTGGTTGGATTCTGACCACCTGACCGCCTCTATTTTCAGGTGAGGTTTTTTATGAATAATAACATGAACAATCAGAAAAAGATAATAAAATTTACAAAACCCACTTCAGATCCTCTGGTAATAGGAGCAGGAGGTGGAGTTAAAACTGTAAAGAAAGAAACTCCTCCCCCGCCCCAGCACAGGGGTCAGCTTATTATAGGCGCCAGAGGGGTGGTAAAACCTGCCGAAATTCCTCAGCCCCACCAGCCGGAAAGAAAAGAAGAACCTGTTCACGATAGACCGCAACAGTTTCAACAACAAATACAGACTATGCCCCAGGTACATGAAGGTGATGTGTCTCCTTCTGCCCAGCCTTCAGGCAATCAGGGCTTAGATCCTCTTGCTGCCAGAACAATCAGAATAGAAAAAGTAGCAGAAGAAAAAATGGCAAGAGCGGAACAGATGCTAGAGGAAGCATCATCAAAAGAAAAATATGCAAATCAGCAATTGGAAGAAGCACAGATAAAAGCGAAAGAAATAGTAAAAGAAGCACAGGCCAAGGCAAAAAAACTGATAGAAGATGCAAAAGTATACTGTCAGCAACTTCAGGCAACTTCAGAAAGAGAAGGCTTTGAACAGGGTAAAAATTTAGGTGTTGAAGCAGGAAAGCAGGAAGCGGGAGCCATGATGCAGCAGGCCATGACCCTTATAAACCGCATACTTGAAGAAAGAAGAAAGGTCTACGAACAGGTAGAACCGCAGGTGGCAGATCTTGCTTTGAAAATTGCAGAAAAAATCATCAATACCGAAGTAACACTTAACAATGAAATAGTTTTAAATCTAATAAAATCAAATCTGGATAAAATAAAAGACAGAGAAGAAATTATAGTACGTGTAAGTCAGGATGATTTTCCCTATGTAAAAGAACATGAAGACGAACTGAGGAAAATCCTGGAAGGAGTAAAGAAATTCCGTATAGAGGCAGACGGTGTCGTCGACAAAGGCGGCTGTATGCTGGAAACAAATCTGGGTAATCTTGACAGCAGAATAGAATTTCAACTGGAAATAATGAAGAGAGCTTTTGAACAGAACATGAATGGGTGAAAAGTGAAAAGTGAAAAGTGAAAAGTGAAAAGTGAAAAGTGAAGGGTGAAGGGTGAACTGGTCACTGGTAACTGGTCACTGGTAACTGGTCACTGAAAAAGGAGGAGATTATAATGGATATACTTGAAAATTTAACGCCTCCGGAAATAAATCTGAAGAAATATTATGATATTGTAAATGATACAGTTCTGGTAAAAGAACATGGAAAGGTACAACAGATTGTCGGTATAGTTATAGAATCGGAAGGCCCCGGAGGAAATGTAGGAGAAATATGTTATATTTACCCTAAAGATAAAAGTAAGCCACCTCTGAGATCGGAGATTGTAGGTTTCAAGGGAGGCAGAGTATTGCTTATGCCTTACGGAGAACTGACAGGTATAGGCCCGGGATGTGAAGTAAGAGCAACAGGGACAGTATTACAGATAGAAGTAGGAGATCAACTGATTGGCCGTATTATAAACGGTCTTGGAGAACCGATTGACGGTAAAGGTCCTATAAACAGCGGTAAATTTTATCCTATATATAATGATCCTCCCAGTCCATTTGTACGCCCCCCTATTGCTGATCCCCTGCCTACAGGATGCAAACTCTTCGATGCTTTCCTTACCTTTGGCAAAGGTCAACGGCAGGGTATATTTGCAGGAAGCGGTGTAGGAAAAAGTACTACTCTTGGTATGATAGCAAGAGAAACTGCTGCAGACATAAATGTATTGACTCTTGTAGGAGAACGTGGCCGTGAGCTTCGAGATTTCGTGGAACATGTTTTAAAAGAAAAAGGTATGGCACGATCTGTTATTGTTGTGTCTACTTCTGACAGACCGGCTCTTGAAAGAATTAAATGCTGTTTTACAGGTACAACTGTATCTGAATATTTCAGAGATCAGGGTAAAGATGTTATGATGATGTTAGATTCTGTCACACGTTTTGCCATGGCACAGCGTGAGATAGGTCTTGCAGTAGGTGAACCGCCTGCTACAAAAGGTTATACTCCATCTGTATTTGCAATGCTCCCCAAATTACTTGAAAGGCCCGGCACTGCTCCTGTAGGAACAATTACAGCCCTTTATACAGTCCTCGTAGACGGTGATGATATGGATGAACCTATAGCAGACTGCGTACGTTCCATTCTGGACGGTCATATTGAATTAAAAAGAAAACTTGCAGCAAGACAGATATTTCCCTGTATAGATCTGGGCCCGAGTGTAAGCCGTCTCTTTGGTGAAGTAACAACAGAAGTACATAAAAAGGCTGCAGGTGCCTACCGTGAAGCATGGTCACTTTATGAAAATGCAGAAGATCTTATAAGTATCGGTGCTTATAAGCCGGGAGGAAATCTGAAACTGGACTGGGCGGTAAGAAATTTTGACCGTATGGTAGAATTCAGAAAACAGAGAGTAACAGACAGATGCCCCTTTGATGAAACCATACAAAATCTTGCTGCTCTTATGTCTTCAGACGGAAGTCCATGGTATAATAAATAGTGAAGAGTGAAGAGTGAAGAGTGAAGGGTGAAGGGTGAAGAGTGAAGGGTGAAGAGTGAAGAGTGAAGAGTGAAGAGTGAAAAGTAGGGGCAAAAACTGTGTTCGCCCGGTGAAGAATTGAGAGAAGACTTATAATTATCTGGAAAGTGTCACATTCACTGCTTACAGTTATTAAATTAAGGAGCTGATAGCTTGTCGCTGATAGCCGATAGCTAAAATTATGGGTTTTAAATTTAAAATGCAGAAAATACTCGATCATAAAATAGATATTCTGGATGATGAAAAAAAAGAACTTGCCAGAAGAAATAAGTTATTACAGGAAGCTATTAACAGACTTGAAGAATTAAAACAGATGATAGTAAACCTTCAGGGTGAGCTGAGGGGTATGTATGTAGGACAGATAAGTCAGAAAACACTGTCACAGATAGAATTATACAGAGCCCATATAAAAGATATAAGAGAAAGACAGATACCACAGCAGCAGATTGTTATACAGCAGCGTCAGTTGGAAGTAGAAGAACAGAAAGAAGTATTAAGACTCGCCCATATGGAAGTAAAAAAATTCGAAAAACTTAAAGAAAAACAGGCAGAAGAACATAAAGCAGAAGTAAAAGCAGAGGAAATAAAAACTACAGATGAGATTGCAGGGATAAAGGCAGCAAGAAAGATGATTATGAAAGAATAAGCAATAAAAAGCTGAAAAGCTGATAGGTGAAAAGCTGACTGCTATATTACAAAAAGTTAACATTTCGTTAAAGGTTTTGTAACAAAGGACTGATAAAAT
>DAIOEN010000320.1:0-6143 GCA_036746235.1 Vulcanimicrobiota bacterium
AAGAGCCTGTCAGGCAGAAGCTGATAAAATGGTTACGAACTTATTTGTAGCGGTAATTAGAAATTATTTAATATTTTTCAGCCATCTGGTTGTATAATATAGTGAGTAGTAAATGTGTTATCCATGTTGCTGCAATTTCTTAAAATTATTTTACACTCAAACATATGACACCGAGGGATATAAGTATGACTCCTGCAACCTTAAAAGCACCGGACGGTTCTTTTAATATAAATACGCCCAGAAGGTATCCGAATAAAGGAGTCAGGCCGAAAGCTACAGGTATAACACGGCTCAGTTCTCCTGTATGTATGGCACCATAAAAACAGAGCATACCTATAGAGCCTGCAACCACTCCTCCTCCTATGATTAAATATAAAAGAGGCTTTGTTCCTGCACTGGTAACGGATTGCCAGAAGGGAAAACTTGCTATGGAAAGTATTATCAATGCCACTGCTGTTCTTATGGTAATTCCCATGACAGGATGTAAATGACCAAGCTTAAGTCCTTTTTTTTCAAAAAGACCTCCTGTGCTCCAGCATATAGCAGTTAAAATAGCCAGTATGGCAGATTTCATTGTTTTTTTAAATCCCTGAACATTTCTTTTACGGTTACAAGTATAACAAATATAACAGTTTACTTCAATACCTGACGAGAGCATTTTTTTACGACAGATAAATTCTTTTCATTGGAGGGACTTGAGAAAGCAAGGAAATATTTAGAAAAAAGCGTAAAAATATGCAGTCAAAATCCTCTTGCTGTTTATATGGAAGGCAGGATTTATGAGGAATTGAAAGAAGAAGATATGGCCAAAAAATATTTTCACTATGCCGGTGTGTTATACATCCACGACGGGTGGATACCGAAATTATTAAAGGAGAAATTGAGACAGTGAACAGTGAGCAGAATTAAATTTTCTGCTACTTACCATTCACCACTCATGACTTATGAAAGGTTTTCATAAAAGACTTTTTATCATACTGGTAATTTTTCTTCCAATTTACATTTTTTCTATTTTTATGTCAAAAAATCCTGAGATAGATGAAAATTTTATATGGTCAGATTTGCTTCTTTCTTCAGACGACAGAATTCTTATACTTGCTCCCCATCCTGACGATGAAGTACTTGGTTGCGGCGCTATCATACAACATGCCGTAAAGATGGGTTTACCTGTTCATGTGGTTTTCTTTACATATGGAGATGCCAACGAATGGTCTTTTATGATTTATCGTGAAAGGCCTGTAGTAAGTTCCAGAGGTGCTATTAACATGGGGATTGTCAGGTATGAAGAAGCATTGAAATCAGCTTCTGTTCTCGGTCTTTCTAAAGATAACATGACTTTTCTCGGTTATCCTGATTTCGGCACACTGAATATCTGGTATAAGTGCTGGAATAATGCTCCTCCTTATAAGAGTATACTCACAAGGGTAACATGTGTTCCCTATGATAATGCTTTAAGACCCGGTGCTTTATATAAAGGTGATGATATATTAAAAGATATAAAAATAGTTCTCAAAGAATTTAAACCTACGAAGATATTTGTTTCCAGTCCTGCAGATCATCATCCTGATCATCAGGCTTTATATCTCTTTACCAGTATTGCTCTCATGGATCTGAAAAAAGATTTAACCTGTACACTTTATCCATATCTCATACATTATAATAACTGGCCTTATCCTCAGGGTTATTTACCTGAAAATTATCTCCATCCTCCCGGAGCACTTGTAAAAGAGATAAAATGGCAGGATATTAATCTTAGCGAAGAACAGATAGAAATAAAGCATAATGCTCTGAAAGCTCATAGGACTCAATATAAATCAAATAAAAAATATCTTCTTTCATTTATGAGACGGAATGAACTATTTGGAGATATGCCTTTAGTGGCTTTAAAATCAGATTTAATTGATATAACAGGAAAAGAGAATGAAGTAAATGAAATACCAGATGAATTATTGGAAAAGGAAAAGTCTGCTTATGTAGGTATTCAGGAAGAGTATGTAAAGATGAAAGAGAATTCTCTTGAAATAAAGGTGAAATTTTCCAGACCTCTTGCAAAAACAGTCGGCCTTTCTCTGTATTTATTCGGATACAGATCCGATAAAGATTTCCCTCTTATGCCGAAGCTTCATATAAAATTCGGAGCGATTTATTCTAATATATATGATCAGAATAAAAAATTGCCTGTAAATATAGTGAAAATCAAAAGAAATTCGAAAGAGATAACAATTTCCGTACCATTTGCAGATCTTGATAATCCTGAAAAAATTCTTTTTGCTACAAGGACTTATGTCAGTAAAGTACCTCTCGACTGGTCTCCCTGGAGAATACTGGACATAAAACAGTGAGCAGTTATCAGTTATCAGTGACCGGCAGAAGTGAATAGTGAGTAGTGAATAGTGAAACGTAATTAATATCTTCTTCTATTTACTTTTCACTGCTCACTTAATTCACTTCTGCTCTTTCATCTTTCCCAGAGTTTTCTCCCTGTTAATTTTTGCCTGTTCATAATTCGGGTCATATTCCAGTGCTTTATCAAAACATTTTATTGCTTCTTCATAGTTGCCCTGAAGATGGAAAATCCAGCCCCTGTTATTCCATGCATAGCTATTTTTGGGATCAATTTCCAGGGACTTTTCAAAACATTTCAATCCTTCTTCTTTTTTATCCAGTTCATAGAGAGCCCAGCCTCTTGTATTCCATGTATCGGAATTACCGGGAGCAAATTCCAGAGTTTTATCTGTTACTTCCAGTGCTTCCTGAAATTTTCCGAGTTTATTTAATGCATAAGCTTTGTTATTACGTGCATCAACCCTTTTACTGTCAAGTTCTATAACCCTGTCAAAACATTTAATTCCTTCTTCGTATTTTTCAAGTATTATAAGGCAGGCTCCCATGTTATTCCATGTATCTATCTGTCCGGCATCAAGAGATAGTGTCTTATCGTAACATTTAACTGCCTCTTCGTATTTGCCGAGACATACCAGCGCTCCTCCTTTATTATTCCAGGCAGAAGTGTAATTCTCATCAATTTCTATTGCTTTATTATAGCTTTTAATTGCTTCATGAAAATTTCCCAGATTTGCCAGGGCATTCCCCATGTTATACCAGCATTCTGTATATTTATTATTAATTGCAAGTGCTTTATCATAGCAGGAAAGAGAATCCTCATATTTATCCTGACCAGCCAGATCGAGCCCCTCTTTATTCCATTCTTCTGCAGATTTTGCATATAAAATTGAAGCCATTGACAGTAATAATACCAATGATATAAATAGTCTCTTAAATAACATAATTGTATAAGTTCCTTTCTTTGATAAATGCGTGATGCGTGATGCGTGATGCGTGATGCGTATTTTATCTCCGGGGCGTTAATAAAACGCCTCTACTATCTCTTCACTCTTCACCCTTCACTCTTCACCCTTTTAAAAATTTCTTCCAGACTCTTTTTTATTCCTTCCATATCAGGTCTTAGCTCAAGAACTCTTTTATATTCTGCGGAAGCTTTTATAAAATTCCCTTTTTTCTCATAGAGACCTCCTAACAGTATATTTGCAGATACAAAGGAAGGATCTGTTTCCAGGGCTTTCTTCCACAGTTCTTCTGCATCTTCGTCTCTTTCCTGAGTCATATATGCAGCACCCTGTTCTACATAGAATTCAGGACTCTTTTCCAGCTTTCCAAGCTTTTCTTCTAGCTCGTTATAAACAGCCGTGTCTTTCAGATCATGTTCTGTAGCTTCCAGATATACTCTGCCGTGATAAATTGCTTTTGAATAGAGTTTTTTTTGTTCATAGAGAGCTGACAGACTGTAATGACTCTGAACCATTTCAGGTGAAATCTCCAGAACCTTCAGATAAAATTCTATGGCTCTGTCGAAATCTCCGGCGCTCTGATAAATTCTTCCCAGCTGATTATAGACTGCAGAATCGCCGGGAGAAATCTCCAGTGCTTTTTCACATGCTTTAATTGCACCATTGAATTTTTTCTGTATAAGATAGACTTTGCTTAAATTTATATAGGACATTCTATAGAGACGATCAATTTTTAAAGCTTTCTCAAGACATATTATGGCTCTATCAAAATTACCTTCATCACAGTATACGCTGCTCAGACCATTGTAAAACCTGGCCGATGGTTCAAGTTTTATGGCTTTATTGAATTCCTTTAAGGCTTTTTTTCTCTCCCCCTTTTTTTGATATATAATACCCATGTTATAATGGCCACACGGGTAATCAGGAAATTTTTCCGTTATTTCTTTAAATATTTCACAGGCAGAGTCTATGCCATTTTTTAATAAAAAAATTTCTCCTTTATTATTATGTATATCCGGTATAAAGGTATTATGTTTCAGACATGTTTCATAAATTTCAAGAGCTTTATCCAGGTTACCTTCCCTGTAGTGAAGATTTCCCTCTTCAAATAATTTCTTTGTTTCACTGTCAAAGGGAATAATTTCACTTATCTGTTTCTTTTTAAATAATGATGAGAACATAAATTCAGTGACCAGTGACCAGTGACCATTGACCAGTGATTCTATTTTTCACTTTTCACTTTTCACCCTTTCATTCTGTCCTTTTCTTTTTTTTCGAGCTTTTCTATGGCTTTTCTGATATCTCTTGCAGTTCCTGATGCTTTTATTGTTTTCAGTCTTTCTTTGAGATGTTTTATTGTTTTTCTGTCACCCGTAATGGCCAGGGTATGGGCAGAGGCACTTACAATATAATAATTTTCATCTTCCAGAGATTTTAATAAAACAGGTAATGCCCTGGTTACTTTCAAGTTCCCCAGTTCTAGTATTGCCGCTTTTCTGACCCATGGATCTCTGTCTTCTACGGCTTTTATCAAACCGTCTATAGCATGGTCATTACCGATTGATGCAAGTGCTTCCACTGCTTTAGCTCTTACAAGTTCATCCTTATCTTCAAGTGCTTTAACACATCCTTCTACTGTTTTTAAATCGTAGCCTTTCTGTCGTAGTCTTCTGAATGTCCATTTTATCTTTTCTTTATAACTGTATATGATAAATGCCAGTAAAAGAGGTATTCCTATATAAAGATAAAGATACCATCTGTTGAAAAAAGGAGTATTATATGTTTCTTCTGTACCTGCCGGTTCTCCGTAAACAGACATGGAAAGTTCATCTGCCAGAGCTGTGTAATTTACATAAATAAGTTCATTAATGAGATTATCTACATTTATATCTTCCGGAATAACTGTAAAGGGGCTGTATTCTTCTTTTAAAGTAGATATCCATTTTATATCTGCCCCGGGATAGGCTGTAAGGTAGAGTCTCGAAAAATCAATATTATTTCTCTCACAGTAAATTTCAGTAAGAAGAAGAATGGATTTTATTGAATTTTTTTTCCCTTCCCTGTCAAAATTGATAATACCGTCGCCGAGATTATATTTAATTTTTTCTCTGTGAGGCGGTGTTTCTGCCAGAGAAATATTCGACAGAGAAAAGAGAATGAATATAAGGATAATTAATTTTTTCATATAAAACATATAATAACAGTTAAGGGGTGGTGGGATAATTCTACCCACCACCCCTTAATAACCTTTTTATTTATAATTTTCATCAAGAGAAGCGAGAAAAGCATCTACTTCTTTATTTAATTCACTGTCTTTAGCTGTACTTGCTTCTGTCATTAATTTAGTTCCGGGAATGCCAGTTTCTGTGGTCTGTGACTGCTGTGACTGATTACCTTCCTGTACTGGCAGTTGATTATTATCTGCCGGTAATGATGATACCGGACTCTGTACCGGTGTTATATTACCTGCCGGTAATGGCTGTGTTATATTCTGTGCCGGTAATGGCTGTGTTATATTCTGTGCCGGTAATGGCTGTGTTATTGCAGGTGTTTCATCTGGCTCATCAGGTATGATGTCATCAGGATCATAAGCGGTATCACCTTCTTCTTCCTGTATCGGCAGCACTGGCAGTTGTTCCTGAAGATTTGATAATATATCTATGGATTCCTGAATTGCCTTTTTTACCTTTACATCTCTTTCAATTTTAATTGCTTCCTGAAGAAGAGGGAGAGGCCTTTTATCTTTGAGTACTCCCAGGGTTTTGGCAGCCATCCATCTGTCGCTGATTTTTTTACTCAACATGCCTTCAATTGCTTTATTACCAACTTTAATCA
>DAIOEN010000321.1:0-6127 GCA_036746235.1 Vulcanimicrobiota bacterium
TCACATTAAAGGTTCCTCCCGGAAGATATGAAGGTATGGAGGGAGTTGTCTGATTGTCGGGAACTTGAATGAGTGTTCCAGGAGCAGGTGTGGGAGTGGATTGTACAGATACGTTGTTAGGAATTACACCGCTGCTGTCACCTCCTCCGCCACAGCCTGAGATTAATATTGATATGAGACAGGTTAATAAAATGATGTGTATTTTCATAAACAATCCCCCTTTTGGAGTGAGTAGTGAGTAGAAGTGGTTACTTCCCACTTGCTACTCACTATTTGCTGATTTTAGGACATTACTCTTTGTAATACTTTTAAATGTAAAAAGAGTAAAATGAAAAATATAGCTTACTCTGTCCTGACGACACGAAAACCGCGGTCGTCCGGATGGCCATCGGCTCCAAAAGAGCCACGGAAAGACGATGTTGAGAAGGAACCGTAGTGGCTCCAACTACCGCCGCGCACTGAACGGGCAGTATTGCCAGAGGCGGGGCCAACAGGATCAACACCTCCGGTAGGCGTATTCTCCCATATATTATGACACCATTCCCACATATTACCGCTCATATCATATAACCCCCAGGGATGGCCACCACCATAACCTACAGGAGCAGGAAGCCCGGTTGTGCATGTGCCTCCAACATTATATCCATACCAGCATTTATTTAACCCTGTAGTTGCATTAAGTGTATTTCCCCAGTAATAAGTGGTCGTAGTACCTCCTCTGCAGGCATATTCCCACTCTGCCTCTGTAGGCAGTCTGTAACCATTCTTGTTCAGATCAAGTATATAGGTAGTATGATCATTTACATTTCCAATGGTATAACAGGGAGTTAATCCTTCGTAACTACTCCTCCAGTTACAATATTGAACTACATCCATCCAGCTTACATAACGGACCGGATACTTGTCATAGATACTGTTATTTAATTCTGCTGTATTAGTATGATGAGATTGAGCATCAGGCCACTCTCTATATTGTGAATTGGTTATTTCATATTTTCCTATAGAGTAATCATGCGTGAATGTAATCTGTGAAGGGTTAAATTGAGATAAAGTATATGTACCTTTAGAGATTAATATCATCTTAATAGTTTCTCCCACGATAACCTGATAATTTCCGGTTCCTTTATAGAAGAAAACTGTCTCTGTAGTATTTTCACCTCTGACAGATACTTCAATACGATATTTCCCTGCAGGAAGATTTATGGAACCTGCTATAGAAGCATTGCTCCATGAAGCAAATGATGACGGATTATAAACAGTTCCCCAGGGATTGTTCGGGTCATTTTCATTAACCTGAATGAATCTCACCGCACCGTTAACAGAAGCCTGAGAAGTTCCGAAATTGGTGCCTGCAAGTGTAAAACTCACTGAAGTAGTTCCATTTGTAGAATCCTTATCAGGAGTCACAGAAGTCAGTGTGGGAAGGCCGTAAACAAGAACTCTTCCGGTCTGGCCGTCATAATCAAACTGTCCCTGTGTATCAAAGAGTTTATTTACAGCAGGGAAAACCTCTGCTGTAACAGGCTGTGTAATATGAGTGGCATGGCCAATGGGCCCTGCAGTTACTGCTCCGCTGTTCATACTTGCAGTTCTGTCATTTGTGTAATCATGGTTCTGAAAAGAAATGCTGCTTCCCTGAGGAATATCGATATTCTGAGGCACATAGGAACCGTCACCCTGTATGGCAACGCCTAAAAGAATAAGTCCCGGCCCTTCTGTTGCTCCGGGGGTCATATAGAAGCCATGTTTTCTCTGACAGAGAAGGTTTCCCGATGGGTCTAATACTTCAATAGTTGCAGTATTAAGACCTACAGGAACATTGGAAACAGTAAGGGTATAAGTTCCTGCACCTGTGGGGTCGAGGTCGTTTCTTTCACCCACTATTGAAGTAGCGATTGCTTCACCTGTGATTGTAACTCTCAGTGTATGGGAGTTATATGGAAGGTCTGAACCTGTGAGTTCTTTTGCTCTGAGGCCTGAACCTGAGCCGGGGAATTGCACCTCTACTTTAAAGGTACCTGTTGGTAGATTAGAAGGTATTGTAGAACCGGGTGTTGCAGTGGGGTTACCGGGTACTTCAACGAGTGTTCCCGGAGTGGCAGTCGGATCTATTATGGTAACCGACCCGTTATTGGGAATTACTCCTGTAGAACCTCCTCCGCCGCCGCAGCCTGCTATTAAAATAATTGTCAACATAGAAATAATTAATAAAATACTGTATTTTTTCACACACATTCTCCTCTCAGACGGGGATTTATGGGATTTCTGGGATTATCAGGATTGATAAATCCTTATGAATTACATAAATCCCTTTTTGATTTTGATTTTTATGATTTTTGTGATTACCAGGATTTTTAGATAGTTTCACGCGCATCACTTTTCACTTTTCACTTTTCACTTTTCACGACTCAACACTCATAATCCCATCACCTCACTCATATAAGCTTCATTTAAAAAGTGTAAAAATGAAGTATATTAACATTATTTTTTCACTCTGTCCTCTTTCCGGCATGGCTCTTCGCAATTCCATGCTTTTTGAAGCAGACTTTTTATTTATATCATTATATACAGGCAATTTTTATACCAGCAAGACAAAATATTCTGTTTTACTCATACGAATCCCTGTGTTATAAGGCAGAAAATTTTTTATAAGGTCTGTGAAAGAATGATTTTTTGTGAGAAAAAAGTGTAAATTTTTACACTCTGTAAATTTTACACTTTTACATTTTTTACTCTATCTTTTTTATTTCTTCCAGAGATAATCCCGTTACTTCTGCTATCTCTTCTAATGGATAATTTTTGGATAACATTTTTTTTGCTGTATCAAGTTTCCCTTTTTCTATTCCTTTCTCTATTCCTCTTTCCTGAGCTTCGTGAATAGTATTTTTAATAGCTGTGGCAAGCATAGGGTTCCCTCCTTTCATATCAATATTAAATGGTATATTGTGTTTTTTTAGATACGTGCCAAGCCATATCTTTATAAAACGTCCCAGTTCACCTGTGAAATCAACCATTTCTATTAATATTTTTTCAGCTTCTATAATTTCTTCCGTATTAACCTTTGTTACAAGATTAAAGAAAGCTGCCAGTATATTGTCCAGTCTATACAAACTGCTTAACTGTTCTTCTTTTAGTCCATGTAAGTCCAGCATATGATAGTTAAATCCTGGAACATACTTTTTCAATCTTTTATAAGGCTGTTCTATAAGTTCATCTATATTTAAAGGAACACTGCACTTCTGTTCGCCCGTATATATTACCAGAGGGAATACAGGAGGCAGTTTATCTTTAATCTGTCCTGTAGAAATCAGATCTTCATAAAATAAGAGCATATAACTGAGAACTCTCAGGGCAATATATTTATCCAGACTGCTCTGGAATTCGATTAAGGCAAATAAATAAGCCGTTTTACCTTTTAAATCCAGTTTAAGTATTAAATCAGTTTCCCGTTCTTTAAAGGTATCAGATACATAAGACGTCCCGATTTTCTGTATTTTATCAAAATCCACATCTTTAACAAAGTCTTCGTCTATAAAACCTGTAAGTAAATCTTTTATTATCTTCGGATGGGAAAATAATAATTTATATGTTTTATCGTGATAGTGGTGAATTTCTTCCATAAGAATATAATAACATAAATAGAGTTTTTATAAAATACTTAATATACAGGATTGCAAAAGATTACCGGGATATTGCAATTTTGTTTAAAATCCCGGCAATCCTTAAATCCTGAAAGTAGGGTAGGCTACCAGCGAGTTACATTTCTGCACTTTTCCAATGACCTCCCTCCGAACCGTACTTGATACTTTCGCATCATACGGCTCTCCAGTTAGACATTTATTTAGATTGTGTTAGTTTTCTGCCATCATATTTCCCACTGTGAATTAATCTATGACAATTTCTACAGAGTATTAAAGTCTTCCTATTCTTTCTAATCATTTCTTTCTTCCATTCAGGAATAACTTTTTTCCCTTCACATCTTCTTTTGAGGTCACTTATTTTTCTTATGTGATGTACTTCTATATGTTCTTCCTTACCACACAGTTCACATTTATCCGCAAGTATTCTCTTAAGAAGTTCTGACTCCTTAGATGATCCCACGTTCCTTATATAAACAACTTAATAGGCTAACTTAGATGCTCCATTCATACCCTTGCTCTTTCTCATTGAAAGATGTTCATTATTCTGAAGCATTATTCGATAATCGCGATTTAATTTCGAATAATCTAATAAATGCTCTTCTTTTTTTTGAGTCTATAGACATTTATTAATAATGATACAGGTGTCAGACGTTTTCCTGTAAGCACTGAATTTTACCACTGGATATTAGAGTTCAAGCAGTTTAGCTTTCATCATATTAGCTAGCCCTTGCCAGCCCCCCTGGACTATCGTCTTCATCCGTTTCTGGCTTTATCAGGATGCTATGTTCACATTTCGATTTCTCTACTTGTTAACCTGATTGGACTATCAGCTCAGGCTTCAGTCTGGTAACGCTGATACTTACTTTGTAAGTAATCGTTTATATTGTTACGTGGCGCACATCGCGGTTCAGACTATTTTGTCTTCACAACACGAAAACCAACGAGGCTATTTCCGTAGTAGGACGGATCTAGTCCACTACGAACAGCAGAACGGTAGTATAAGGGATCAGTATTATTACATGTACCGCCGCGTAAAACACGGCCCACTCCCCAGGCAGGACCTAACGGATCGATGCCAGGACTCACAGCATAATAACTATCACCATACCAGTCATTACACCATTCCCATAAATTACCACTCATATCATAAAGGCCGAAATTATTTGGCAACTTTGTACCCACTATATTTTGATTACAACCATACCAGCAGTAAGATGTAATATTAATAGGATTTAAACCATCCTCACCCCAGTAATAATCATGGGAAACAGCTTCCCCTGCACGGCACGCATATTCCCATTCTGCCTCAGTGGGAAGTCTGTAGCCCTTTTTTGTTATGTCTACATTGTATGAAATGTCATAACATCTCTCCAGACCATCTTGATCGCTCAGCCAGTTACAGTAATTCACTGCATCAGTCCAGTTTACAGTATCAACTGGATAATTTGGATCTGAGAAACGACCTGTATGAGATGGTGAAAAAATCTTATATTCTTTATTTCTTATTTCATACTTACCAATGTAAAAATCACGGGTAATTGTTACTGAATGGCGTGGCCTTTCATTACTATTCCCTACTCCACCATCTACATCTCCCATCTGAAAAGTTCCGGTATGTATCAATACCATTTCAACACCAGGATCTCCCACAATGACCTGATATGTACCGGTTCCTTTATAGAAGAACACTGTCTCAGTAGTATTCTCTCCTCTTACAGATACCTCTATACGATATTTCCCTGAAGGGAGATTTATTGTGCCTGCTATAGAAGTATTGCTCCATGAAGCAAAAGATGACGGATTATAAACAGTTCCCCATGGATTATTCGGGTCATTTTCATTAACCTGAATGAACCTCACTTCTCCGTTCACACTTGTCTGAGAAGTTCCGAAATTTGTTCCTGCAAGTGTAAAACTCACATCAGTAGTTCCATTTGTAGAATCTTTATCAGGAGTCACAGAAGTCAGCGTAGGAAGTCCATAAACAAGAACCCTTCCGGTCTGGCCGTCATAATCAAACTGTCCCTGTGTATTAAACAGGTTATTTATTGCAGGAAAAACCTCTGCTGTAACAGGCTGTGTAATATGTGTGGCATGACCTATGGGGCCTACAGTTATTGCTCCGCTGTTCATGCTTGCAGTTCTGTCATTTGTGTAATCATGGTTTTGAAAAGAAATGCTGCTTCCCTGAGGAATATCGATATTCTGAGGCACATAGGAGCCGTCACTCTGTATGGCAACGCCTAACAGAATAAGTCCCGGCCCTTCTGTTGCTCCCGGGGTCATATAGAAGCCATGTTTTCTCTGACAGAGAAGGTTTCCCGATGAGTCAAGGACTTCAATGGTTGCAGTATTAAGGCCTACGGGAACATTGGAAACAGTAAGTGTATAAGTGCCTGCTCCTGTAGGGTCGAGGTCATTTCTTTCTCCTACTATTGAAGTGGCGATTGCTTCACCTGTGATTGTAACTCTCAGGGTATGGGAGT
>DAIOEN010000322.1:0-6052 GCA_036746235.1 Vulcanimicrobiota bacterium
CATGAAAATCATTTATATGAAGTATATGAAGATCTATAAGAGAATTATTGGAACCGATGGATACTCCGTCTGTATTCTCTTCTTTTATGGAAGTTTTTTTTGAGGGAACCTGAGAAAAAGGAGTTACATTTATAAAACCTTTATAATTATTATTTACTAGCATAACATATCTCCTGAATTAATAATTTTGCCTTTTATTATTATACTCTGTAAAGAGGAAAAATAAAAGGAAAAAAATGTTAAAATTTTGTTAAATTTTAGCGATATTTTATAAGTGAGTAGTGAGTAGTAAATAGGTCTTCTCACTATTCACTAACAGGTATGACCGGAGCGGTCACAACCAAATATGAAAATGAATATACAGTGAAGCATAAAACTACATCATTTTCATATAAAATATCTTTAAAGGATTTTATCTTTTTTTTATAGAATAGAATTACATACAGAAAGTGAGGGAGGAAAAAGTATGAATATTGAAACCTTTATAGACAGAGTTACTTTATTTAAAAGTGCCGCTCTTGTCACTCGTAAAGGAAAAATTCCCCGGTTAAGTATTACGGAAGGTACAGTGAAACTTTACATAGAAAATCTTCCGATTATACTGGATGATACTTCTCTCAGGACTTCTATTCCGGGAAAATCAAGCTGGGCAGTGAGGAATGTTCTTATTGAGATAGACAGAAAGGAAAAAGAAGAAGTAAAGGAAGAGACGCTGCAAACCCTTGAAAAAGAACAGGAAAAGACAAAGGTAGAAATGGCGGCAACAGATAAGCAGATTAATATTGTAAATGAATGGCTGAACGCTTCGGACCCTTCGAAAAAACTTTCTATATTAAAAGAAATAAACAGAAAAAAAGATGAAAAAGAAAAACCTCTTTTTTATCTTGAAGATTATGTTAATTTCACGAAAACCTGCATGGATTATCTGAGAAAATTCCATAAAAAACGGGAAGAACTTAACTGGAACTTCTATAAAAGAGAAGAAGAAATAAAACACATAAAAGAAATTCTGGCCTCTCCATTTAAAGAAAAAAAGGAGTCTTTTAAAGATTTCTATAAAAATCTCGTAATTACACTCGGAGCTATAGACAGAAGGGAGTTCTGGCCTGAAGAAATAGAAATTTCCTATATAATTCCGGGTTCTATGTGGGTGCCGTTATATAAATTATATATACAGGATAATTATAAAAAAGTAAACCTTGTCATGGGAGGTTATATAGCACAGAAAAGCGGTGAAGACTGGGATAAAGTAAAACTCTCTTTTTCATCTGTTGAAATCAACAGGAAAACACAGTTGCCTGACCTTCCGTCGAAACTAATGGGAAGAGCACAACCGGATCAACAGATATCATTTAAAGAGAGAGCTACCAGAATTACAAATGTATATAAAGATTATGATGAATGGCTTGAAAAAGAAATAGCAGGCATATCAGGGAAAAAACCTCTTTATGAAGAATTAATCAATAAATGTACCGATCTATATAATGACATAAAACCTCTTCCTCCTCCCCTGGTAAAGGGGAAGCCTGCAACACCAACCGTTTTTTTACCGGAACCGGTGCCGGCATATCCTCAGCGGGAAGATGTCTGTTTCAGAAGAAGAGAGGCAGAACCTTCTACTGTATGTGCCGAACAGCAGGCTGTATATGAAGAATATGAAGAAGATGAAAAAGTGACTACAAGATCACCTATGATAAAGGCAGATTTATTGCCCTGTGAGAAAAAGAGTTTCGGCCTTGGTACTATGATAGGAGGAGCCATAAATGCCCTGGGAGACGCCGTAATACCTTCAGGAGGAGGTATGAAGGTAGATCTACTTCCTGCACAACAAAGATCCCGCCGCAGAGAAATTGAAAGTGAATATATTGCGCCGCCATGTGTGGAAGACGTTGCCACAACCGACTATTTAAGTTATGAAATTACCGGTGTGGAAGAAACTGTTTTTGAGCAGAGAGGAATCCTGAGAAAAACCAGAAGTCTGAAAGTATCGGAGAAAATTAAAGAGAGTGATGAAATACTTTTAAAAAATATAGGATATGCAATAGAAAAATCTAAAATATCTTTTCCCCGTCAGGTAAAAGAAAGCTTTCATTTTATCATAGAAGGTAAAGGAAGAGCTTCTATTCCTTCAGACGGTCTTCCCCATACCGTAAGTATGGAGGGGAAAGCGGCAGAATCATCACTGGAATATGCTACATTCCCATTGACAGAAGAAAAGGTTTTCAGAAGAATTGTCCTTAAAAACCCCTTCCATCATCCTCTGCCTTCCGGTTCTGTACAGGTTTTTATTGATAATTCTTACAGTCTGAGCACAGAACTTTCAAGTGTCGGTTCAGGAGGGAAAGCAGTATTTCCTCTCGGTGTGGAAGAAAAAATCAGAGTGGCAAGGAATACATCTTTTTATCAGGAAGAAAAAGGCATTATGGGAGGAGCTTCTTCTGCACAGAATTCAGTAGAAATCAGCCTGAAATCCCATATGAGTGATCCTGTTACGATAGAGGTTTATGACAGAACTCCCGTTCCTGCTTATAACCAGAAGGATATAACAGTGGAAATCCTGAAACAGGAACCGAAAGGTGAGAAAATAGATTCCCTTGAAGGTGATATTGCTAAAGGTTTCTATAAATGGAACATCCATTTACAGCCCGGTAGCACAGGGTCTGTAAAATTTACCTATGAAATTATCATATCTTCAAAAATGGAAATACATGGCGGAAACAGGAGGCTTTAATATGACAGATAACTATTACATGGAAGGACCGATAAAAACTGTTACAGTAAGTGAAGATGAAGCAAATATATGCAGAGAAGGAACAGTAACATGGGAAAAGGGGCCTGTAAATATTTTTATAAGAAATGTATCTCCCTGTTTGATAGATCAGAGTCTCTGGGCAGAGGTACAGTGTAAAGATATAGAAACACACCTTGAGATAGGAAGCGTCAGAGCCGTAAGAAATATAATTAAAGAAGAAACCCTTCAAGAGAAAAAAATCCTGGAAAATCTTGAAACCTTATCAAAAGAATTATTTTCTTTAAAACATAAAAAGGAAAGGCTCGATCTGTACAGATATACCGTGGAAAAAGCTTTTGCTCCGACGATAGAAGAAATATTAGAAAAAATTCTTTTAGATGGCTCCAGGCCAGAAAGTTATACACCTCAAATGGAAATGCTCCTTGAGGAAATATACAGATATTATCTTGAAAATTTTGCCATAGAAGAAGAACAGGCATTATGTTACAGAGAATTAAAGAAATATCACAATGAAATGGTTTTCAACCCTTCTTTACTACATAAACAGAACGGCATTTTAATAAGTATGGAAGCAAATAAAGAAGGGGTCGGTCTTTTGAGATGCGGCTATAAAGTGCCATGTACCCAGTGGAGACCCCAGCATGAAGCACATCTGACAGATGAAGAAAAAATCCTCTTTATAACTCATGGTGTTGTATGGCAGAATACAGGAGAAGACTGGAACGACGTGGAACTTATACTTTCTACTTCAAGGCCGAGTCTGGGGCTGAATATAGTAAACCCCGGTACAGACGAACTTCATTTAAGGAAAAAAACTCCCTACGAAAGAAAGAAAATAGAAGTCATGGTAAGAGACTATACCGTGAGTAAAACTTCTATTTCAATGTCTTCAGAACCTCCTGTACCTTCTGACGGAGGAGAAACCCAGTTCTACAGAGTTCCTGAAAAGGTAAAAATACCATCAGGCAGGAAGCCTCATATTATTGAAGTGAATAAAATAGAATTCACAGGTAAAAAAGAAATTATAGCAGTGCCAGAGTTGGACAACAAGCTCTATTTAAGAAGTCTGGTAAAAAATACAGGAACAGTGCCGGTTCTCGCAGGTCCTATAAGCCTGCACAGAGAAAAAGCATTTGTAGGTAAAGGAGACCTGAACTTTACCCCTTCAGGAGCAGATTTTTATCTCTGGTGGGGTTCAGAAGATCTTGTCAGGCTTGAACGTTATGCAGAAATAAAAGACGAACAGGCTACGCTGTTACAGAAAAGAAAGGTTCACTATAACGTAAATCTTTATATAATTAACCTTACAGGCCAGACAGTATCATTTAAAATTCAGGAACGTATCCCTGTAAGTGAACTGGAACAGATATATATTTCAGTGGCAGAATTGCCGGAAGGGGCGGAAAAACCTGATAAAAACGGCTTTATTTTTATAGATGTAACCATGGCGCCCGATGAAGAGAAAAAGCTCTCACTCTCTTATATAGTAGAACTGGATAAGGAAGTAGTTTATCGTCCTCATGATGTCCATATGGGAAAGGTCGTTACATGTTAATTATGTGAAGGGTGAAAAGTGAAAAGTGAAAAACGAGCAGGGGCGTTTTATTAAACGCCCTGGATATGAAACACGTATCACGCATCACGCATCACGCATCACGAACCACCCGTCACGCGTTACGCGTTACCCGTTACGATTATAGTGAAAAATCAAGGAGATTTATGATGTTAGAAACAGGTACTGTACTTAATAACCTCTACAGAGTAATAAAACTTCTCGGGAAAGGCGGTATGGGAAATGTTTATCTTGTGGAAAGAATAAAAGATGACAGGAAATTTGTTGTAAAAGAACTCGTATTCGCACAGGAAGCAAATATTGACGGAGCTACTGCAAAAGAGATATTCTTTCGTGAAGCTGAATTCATGGCAAAATTCTCTCATCCCGGCCTTCCGAATATGTACGGTATATTCAGCCATGATGGCAGAGAATATCTTACAATGGACTATATAGAAGGTAAAACCCTTGAAGAAATTATTAATTCATCAAGAGAACCTCTGGAAATAGAACAGGCCATCAAATGGACTATAAAAATTGCGGAAATACTTGATTATCTTCATAATGCCTTTCATGCTCCTATAGTCTACAGAGATTTGAAGCCATCAAATATTATAATAACACCGGCCGGATTGCCAAAACTTGTAGATTTCGGCATTGCCCGTTATTACAATCCTGACAAAGATACAGATACCTTTAAATATGGTTCTCCAGGCTATGCGGCACCTGAACAGTATAAAGGTCGGGGCCAGTCAACCCCTCTGTCTGACATATATGGTCTCGGTGTTATTCTATACCAGATGCTTACAAAACATGATCCAACTCTCAGGCTATTTCAATTCCCACCTTTAACAGATCTGAATTATTCCGTGTCAAGAGAACTGGAATCTATAATAAAACGTGCAATGGAACTTGACCCTCTGAAAAGATATATAAGCATGAATGAATTTAAAGAACAGCTGGAAAAATATTCAGGACTTGACGGTTCAGACGGAAAAGAGGAAGAAAAAAAATCAAATAACTATACCACAATATCCCTGTGTCTGGCCGGATTGACTGTAGCTTTTCCTTATATAGTCATAATTATGACCGGTATAATAGAGAATCTGACGAGAAATATCAGTCCTTATATTACTGTACTTTCGAGAAAAATAAGTTTTATATTGCCTGTCTTAGTACTGTCCATACCTGTATCAGGATTAACATGTGCCTTTCTCGGTGCAAGTCGGGCAAAATCCAATAAATCCATATCAGACGACTATTCATCAACAGCTATTGGATGTAATATTATAGCCCTGCTCGCTGTAATTTTCCTCAGTGCCACACTCATTCCCGGCTACATGAGAGCCAGAGAGCAGGGACAGCTTGCATTGTGTGAATCAAACCTAAAAAATATGGGCACAGCTCTTGAATTATATGCAGAAGATAACAGAGGCAATTATCCGCCTGCACTTTCATATCTTACCGATAATGGCAAACCATATATAATGAAAATACCTGTATGTCCTGTCTGTTATACAGGTTATGAATATAAATGTTCCATCTCTACCGATAATTATACTCTCTGGTGCGAATATAACAATGCTCATAGAAATGTGCTGCCCCGGGACGGTTCATGGCCCCAGTATACACCGGGGCAGGGACTGATAGAACCTGGCAGGTTCTGATATCATTCAGGAATGAAAATCAATTAAGAGCCTATCCGAAAAGTAATATTTTTTTCACATCCTTTCCACTGCCAGGTTCTG
>DAIOEN010000323.1:0-6006 GCA_036746235.1 Vulcanimicrobiota bacterium
CTCATCAGATCAGAAATATGATTTTAAATTTGAGTAAAGAAGGGGTTACTGTATTTCTTACAACTCATTATCTGGAAGAAGCAGAGATTCTGTGCAATCGTGTGGCTATAATAGATAGAGGTAATATAATTGCTCTTGACAGAACTGAGAACCTTAAAAATCTTTATTCTTCAAGAACAGTTAATGTTAAAATAGAAGAGAACGGGATTACTAAAGTGGTATCTTTACCTGTAGATAGTAATGATACAGGAGATAAAATAAAAGAATTTTTACACAGTAAAATTCTTCTGTCCATACACTCTGAGGAACCAAAACTGGAAGAAGTTTTTTTAAGAATTACAAATCGAGGTAATCTATAGTTGACTAATTATAATAGATTTGCTAGAATAAGCAGGTGAAAGTACAAAATATTAACCTCTATGGTAAGCCCTCTATAAATATAATGATAAATTTTATTCAGGTAATTAAAAAATGAAAGAAAATTTAATACCATCACCGCCAAAATGGTTGATAGTCTTTTTCGGAGTAATCAGTTTTTTCTCTTTATTAATGATTTTACTTGGTAAATATGGTCTTTCCTCTGTAGATATGGGAAAGGTTTTATATAAGGTTAACTGTTCTTTTTACGGGCACGATAAAGTTAATGCAGAAAAAGTGGCTGAAGAATTTAAAGCCAAATTGTTAGATGTAGAAATTGTTTCAAAGGTGGTTTACAAAACTGAAGATAAAGGATTTATAGTAGCAGTCAGTTATCAGTTAAAGGATAGAGAATTTCTTGCCAATCAAACAAAAAAAGTACTGGAAAGTAATGGTTTTTCTGCAAAGGTTTTCAACCCTGATACAAATCCGAATGTAACTATAGTTCAGATAGGATCTGTATACCACCGTTATGAAGATGCTGTAGAAATGGCTAAAAAGGTTCTAAATAAAGCAGCCATAAAATGTTCCGTAGAAGTCAATAAAATTATTAAAGGGAAAGAGACTGTATATACGGTTATTATCAGGACAAAGGATAAGTTTCTTGCCGAAGATTTTAAGACTATGTTATCCAAAAAAGGCTATATGTCAGAAATTACTACTGAGAAGTTATAGATGATTTACAAATATAATCGTCCATCCTCAGATTTATATACATTCCATTTTCATTAGTAAGCATTCAGCCAGCAGCTTTCATCGGAAAAGGTGAATGCTATATTTTAGCAGATTTTTCCAGGTAAAAAAGAGAAGATAATCTTTATCTTGCCTCGCGTTACGCGTTACGCGTCACGCGTCACGATTTTTAATTACAGGTGAAGGATGTCCTTCCATAGTATTTTTGCTATTTTGCTAAAGGATTTAATTGATGTAACACGGAGTAAGGCTGTATGGATCAGTCTGGCAACTCCTGTAGTATTATCATTACTGTTTACCTGTGCTTTTTCTTATTCAGATGATCGTCCGGGAATAGGATATTATGATAATGGTAAATCAGGCTTTTTGGATTTCTTAAAAAAGACCGGCGTTTTTTCCATAAAATTATTGAAAAACCAGGAAGAAGGCCCTGCAAGTCTTAATGATAAAAACTGTTTATTTGTAATTATATTACCGGAACATTTCGATGAAGAACTCTCGAAAAACAGTCAACCTGCAGTCAGAATTTTAATTAATGAACCTGCTTTAAAGGGGTCGGAAATACTTTTAATGGAATTATTCGAATTAATGAGAGTCTATGCAAAACAGCCTTTCCCTATGCAGGTAAAGATAGAAAAGATTTATAAGCCCGGTAGAGGAGGTACGTTACATTATATTCTTCCTTTATGGATACTTCTGACTATTATGGGAAGTCTTGTAATAACAACTTCTTCGTTGATTGAAGAAAAGGATAGAAAGACTCTGGATGCATTACTTGTATCTCCTGCCAGTATTTATGATTTTATTACAGGTAAAGCATTACTCGGTATTATATTGAGTTTTTCTTCTGCTTCTCTGTTGCTTGGTTTAAACAGGTCACTGACAGGTAATTTACCTGTTGTATTTTCTATGTTGTTACTGGGAGGCATATTTTTTTCCTGCTGGGGAATATTTGTGGCATTTATCTCTCCATCGCAGAGCACGGCAAATTCTATTAATTCTCTTGCTTTTATATGTCTGATGGTGCCGATTGTACTTTCGGAAAATTCGAAATTATTGCGCACTCTGTCAGGGTGCCTGCCAAGTTATTATCTTGTAGACGGTATTACAAAAGGTCTGGAAGGGAATTGTAACGGTTTATTCTTTAATTATATTGCACTGGGAGGTGGCTCTATATTACTCTTTGCCCTTTGTTTAAATGTTATTAACAGACAGGAAAATTAAAATGGTGAGTTTTGTAGCCACCGCAGATAAATAATGAAAATAATTAATTTAGATAAAAATAATTAAGAGGTGATTTTTATGGAGTTTGAAGAACTCGAAAATATGAGCAGAACTGATTTGCTGGACATAGCAAAGGAAAAAAGTCTTACAGGTTATCATAATCTTAAGAAAAACAGCCTTATACACAGGATTCTGGAAAATGAGGCACAGCAGAAAGGATTGATATTTGCCGGAGGAGTCCTTGATATACTGCCGGAAGGATACGGCTTTTTAAGACGTTCCAGTTATCTTCCGGGGTCCGATGATATTTATGTTTCTCAGTCACAGATTAAAAGATTTGATCTCTGCACAGGTGATACGGTACTCGGCCAGATAAGACCGCCAAAGAACGGGGAAAGATATTACGGATTACTTAAAGTCATTACAGTGAATGAAGACAGTGCCGATAATGCACGTGCCAGGGTTCCTTTTGATAAATTAACTCCCATATATCCCAATAATAGATTTAATCTTGAAACAGTCCATGATGAAATGGAGGCCAGGTTAATAGATTTTATGTCTCCTCTCGGAAGAGGGCAGAGAGCTTTAATAGTAGCTCCTCCGAAAGCAGGTAAAACTATACTCCTCAAAAAGATTGCTCATGGTATATCAACCAATTACCCGGAAGTTACAATAATAGCAGTGCTTATCGGTGAAAGACCTGAAGAAGTAACAGATATGAAGAGATCTATTAAAGGTGAAGTGGTAAGTTCTACCTTTGATGAACCTCCGGAAAATCATACCATTGTAGCAGAACTTATTCTTGAAAAGGCAAAGAGACTGGTAGAACATAAAAGGGATGTAGTTATTTTACTTGACAGTCTTACAAGACTTGCAAGAGCTTATAATCTTGCTCTTCCTACAAGTGGAAGAACACTTTCCGGCGGTATAGATACTATGGCTCTGATTAAACCAAAGGCCTTTTTCGGTGCCGCAAGAAATATAGAAGAAGGGGGAAGTCTTACTATAATAGCTACTGCCCTTATAGAAACAGGAAGTAAAATGGATGATGTCATATATGAAGAATTTAAGGGCACAGGTAATATGGAACTGGAACTGTCCAGGAAACTTGCGGAAAAAAGAATTTTCCCTGCCATTGATCTTAAAAAATCCGGCACCAGACATGAAGAACTGCTGCTTTCTGAAAGTGACCTTCAGAAAATATGGCTTCTCAGAAGGGCTTTTGCAGTTTTTGATGCTACTGAAATGACTGAACTTCTTATTGATCGCATTAAAAAGACTAAAAATAATTTAGATTTCCTGAAAACTATAACGAGAGAAGCTCTTTCTATGAGTAAGTGAGGTGTAAATATTAACCGGGAATGATAATTAAAATCGTGACGCGTAACGCGTGACGCGTGACGCGAGTTATGATAGTACCGTAGTTACCTTTATATTCTATCAGAAAAGAGATTTAATTTTATTTCCTCCAGCTAAATGTTTAATATTGTTTATTCTGACCGATGCGGACAGGTCTATGATAATCCTGATATAGAAGCACTGGCTTTTGACGGTTTGTCTTTCAGAGAAGCGTCGAATACTGAAATGATCCCCTTACCTTACGGAAGTTCTTTGAGTCTGATGCCTGAACGTTTTCCACTGGGAAAATACAGAGGTAAAATGAAGTGTTTCAGAACCATGTCGGGTTTTAAAGAAGGCATTTTTTCTGTAAGTGTACTGTTGCCAAACGGTTATACAAGACTGTTACTGCCTGCTTATAAAGAACAGAAACATGTTTCTCCTCTTCCTTTATTTGCCTATAGCTTTACAGGCTTTAAAGATAACGGATTCTATGTGGCAGCTCATGAAACAGAAAAACTAAAACAGTGGGATCCGTCACAGTACAGTACTCACGATTTAAAAAGGAAGATAAAAAAACGCCTTCAAAAAGAGCCGGGAAACCGCCTCCTGAAGCATCTTTCTCACTGTGCCCTTTATTATCAATGTTACAATGCACAGAATATATTTTATGAAAGATGGGAAGGCGGAATTCCTATTTCTTCCGTCTGTAATGCTCAATGCTGCGGATGTATTTCCTTCCAGAAAGAAGAGTCATCAGGATTTCCGTCCCCTCAGAACAGAATAATTTTTACTCCTTCTATAGAAGAGATTGTTTCTACAGGTGTAAATCATTTAAACAGAGCAGAGAAACCTGTATTGAGTTTTGGTCAGGGCTGTGAAGGAGAACCTACCCTCAGGGGAGACCTTCTTGTAAATTCGATAAAAGAGATAAGAAGAAGAACTGACAGAGGAATAATTCATTTAAATACCAACGGCAGTAACCCTCATGTTATAAGAAAAGCAATAGAAGCAGGCCTTGACAGTGTAAGAATAGGTCTTAACAGTGCAAAAGAAGATAATTATACAGCTTATTTTAAACCGCAGACCTATTCTTTTAAGGATGTAATGACTTCTATTGAGATGGGTGAAAAAATTTTCCTGTCTATTAATCTGCTCGTAATGCCCGGGTTTACCGACAGAGAAGACGAGTGTCATGCCTTATTTCATTTACTGGAGAAATATCCTGTCAGTATGGTTCAGCTCAGAAATTTAAATATAGATCCTTCTCTGTATTTTAAGGTAATTGCTCCGCCGGAAAGTTCTTTAACAGGCATGTTAAATTTTATAAAATCCATGAAAAGTTCCTTCCCGAAATTAAGAGTAGGAAGCATGAATCCAGTGATCAGTGAGCAGTGATCAGTGATCAGTAATTATAACAATATAACAGATAGCATAACTGGCAATTCACTGGTAACTGGTCACTGATCACTGGATTCACCACCGTGATATTATTTTATTTATATCCACTTTCCTGTCGGAATCCTGATCCATCATGGCTTTATAGAATTTTTCATCATAATCTCTGGATTTTATAACTATTGGCATCGGGACGGCATGTCCTATTATAAGGGCCTGCTGTTTTGAATCCAGACTTGCAAGAACGGAACGAAGGCCGGACGTATTACTCACTCCCGTAAGTACTGCCTGAATGTCTTTTTCATCATTTAGCTGGGCAACAATCCTTGTACCTATCTGAGACAGGACTTCATCATCTATACCTGACGGCCTTTGATCCACTACGAGAAGTGATACATGGTATTTTCTCATTTCCCTTGCAATGACTCCGAATATTGTCTGTTTCGCTGCTGTGGGGTTAAGGAATTTATGGGCTTCTTCTATTGTTATGACAAGCTGTTTTGGTTTATCTTCAGGTTTCTGGGTGGAAAGATATTTTTCTGTTTTTCTGATATAATCTTTATGGATTCTTCTCGTAAGTATATTTGCTACAAGAAGGTAGCATAAAAGATTGCTCTGTCTTCCGAATTCAAGGACTATATGCATCCCCCTGTCCAGATATTCCATAATCTTTTTAACAGCATCTACCTGGGGCTGCTGTTTCGTGAGAAAATCAAAATCTTCCAGTCTTTTTAATTTTCTGTAAAGTGCGGAAATAGAACTGGCATTTGCACCTATTTCTTCTGAAAAATCAACTAAATCTGCATACTCCTGGTCAAGAAGGGTTCTGAGCCATTCCCTGTCAAAACGGTTCCTTATTATATAGGCAGATTCGAGAGCTGTCTGATTTAGATTGAGCACTTCTTCAAGAGGAAGAACATCTTCTACTTTTATCTG
>DAIOEN010000324.1:0-5992 GCA_036746235.1 Vulcanimicrobiota bacterium
ACAGGCTCTTACGAAGAAAAATAATTTGCCTTATATCATTTGTTTTACAGACAAGAACTTAAGAGAAGAAAAGATAGAGATGAAATAGATCTTCAGCCGTCATATCAGAGAAAAGATGTATGGACTATATTAAAAAAATCAAGGTTAATAGAATCCGTTTTAAGGTCAATACCCCTTCCCGCTATTTATCTGGCAGAAACAAAAGAAGGAACTAAAAAAGGTCAGATTTTCTATTGACACTGTTAAATAAATATAATACTATACATTCATTATGAAAAAAGCAAGTGAATATAAGGACTTAACTCTTTTAGGCTCGGTAATAGAACAATACCCTCAGGAACCTTCCATAAACATTCTTGAGACTTTCCCAAATAAATATCCTGAAAATGATTTTATTGTAGAATTTTATCAGGAAGGAGAGTTTACATCTATCTGTCCCGTAACAGGACAACCTGATTTCGCCGATATAATTATCAAATATATACCTGATGAACATCTGATAGAAGCAAAATCCCTTAAAATCTATCTTATGTCCTACAGAAATAAAAAAGATTTCGGTGAATTTATAACAAATAATATAATGGAAGATCTATGGGCAGCCTGCAAGCCGGAATGGATTGAAGTAACAGGCAGTTTCAGATCCAGAGGCGGTATTTCATGGAAGACCGTAGCATCAAAGAGTAAGTAAAAATTTAAAATTTAAAATTTAAGGTTTAGAATTTTAGCTGTTATAGCTGACTGTTTCTCAACCTTTTATAGAAAGGTGAGCTTATGAGAAAATATACATATCTTTTACTGTTCTTTCTTTTAGTAATGTTTTCCTCATGCCAGAAAAACACCACGGGAGAAACACCGGTTCCTTCTGCAGAACCGAATTCTATATCAAAAAAAACTCCTGCAGTAACTCCGGATGCAAATACACCTTTCGGTACATCAGGGAAAAAACAATGGAAAGTGGCTATGATAATGCCGGGAAAAATCAATGATATTTCCTGGAATGCTGCCGGATATGACGGACTTGTAAAAGCTGAAAAAAGTCTCGGTATAAAATTCAGTTATTCGGAAAACGTCTCTGTTGCAGACGCAGAAACAGCCATAAGAGATTATGCTTCACAGGGATATGATTTAATACTTGCCCACAGTTTTAATTACGGTGATGCAGTAAAAAAAGTGGCAAAAGATTATCCTGAAATAAAATTCGGATGGGCTACAGGTATTGATAGCACAGAGAATGTTACTATTTACGACTGGCCTGCCCACCAGGCAGGATATCTTGCCGGCATGCTTGCCGCATCAATGTCGAAAACAAATAAGATCGGTGCTACAGGCGGGTTTGATGTACCTGATGTAGTCAGAGCACTGGAAGCTTATAAACTCGGAGCAAAAGCGGTAAAACCTGATATAAAGGTTTTCATTACTTATCTGAATGAATGGGATGATGTTGCAAAAGGTAAGGAAGCTGTCCTTGCTCAGATAGAACAGGGAGCAGACGTAGTTTACTGTAACGGCGATGGTATAAGCTTCGGCTGCATTCAGGCATGTAAGGAAAAGAAAATCTATGCCATAGGAGGCATTGCAGATCAGAACGAACTTGCACCTGATACTGTTATTACAAGCACAGTATTGAAGGTAGATACGTCAATTGCAGGTATGATAAAAGACCTGGAAACAGGTAAGTTCAAGGATAAATATCTCTATGATATGATAGAAGGCGGAGTCGATATGGCTCCCTATCATGGACTGGAAAATAAAATACCGGCAGATACAAAAAAACTTCTGAAAAAGACAAAAGAAGATATTATGAAAAAGAAATTTACCGTTCCCGACATAATAAAGCCTGTAAAATCGTGAAGGGTGAAGAGAGAAATAATTCCACCTTCTTCGTTTTGAACGGGCGGCTATGACCGGTCAAAAATTTCACTTAAAATAATAGATACATGTCCCTGAAAGCCATAAAAAAGTCGAGATAAATGTCATAAACTGGGCAATCTTATAACGGTTAAATTTCTCTTTTGCTATAGATGCCGTCATATAGCCTCTTCTGAGTAGATCATCTATAAGAGTGGCTATTTTTGTTTTATGGAACTCAAAGGTATAATTCTCAATGTTACGATAACTTAAAATATCCATAAAAAATATTAAATCTTTTTTTCCATGAAGGGAATTATCATCACTTTTTGGCATTACTACCATAAGACACGTAATAATAGAGCAGGCAGTTGTTACCAGGAACAGTATTCTTACTGTACTGAAGATTGTATTGAAGAGGCTTTCTGTTACCTGTATGTCCATCATGGCAGTTACAGTAGCAAGAAAAATACTGTTTATTACAAGTAATGTGTTTGCTTTTGTTTCAGCAAACTGTATGAGTCCCTGATTAAAATTGATTGCAGAGAGGGCAAATTCCATCCTTTCTTTTGTTTCCTCCGAAGTATATTCTCTTTTATTAAATCTTTCTTCTCTGAGATCAATTACGTAGTTCATATTCATTTCTCCTTTCTATAAAATATAGTTAGTTTTAGAAATTAAGGGCTTCGTGACGGGTGACGCGAAGATTATCTGTAATTTATTGTTAACTACACTATAATTTTACAAAAATTTATATTTTTTTTATGTGCCATATAGCACTATAATATAATAAATAATGACCTTGTAATGCGTAAGGCGTAATTCGTAGTGTCCGGGGATTAACCCCGTCACCCGCTACACGTTACGCCTGCTCTAAATTATAGATTGTTATAAAATTACCTATAATTTGCAGGATTTAATATTCTCTGAAAGAATTAAGCTGTTTAATAATTAATTTTTCTCTTCGCTCTTCACCCTTCACTCTTTGCTGATTATAGGGTATAATAATTATGAGGGGATAATCATGGAAAATACTGTCTTAAAAGAACGTTACAGAATAATAAAAACTATAAAAGCCGGTGGTATGGGTATGGTTTATCTTGCTGAAGACATACCTGAGAGAAAACTTCGTGCTATAAAAGTAATGTTTAACCAGGGTGAAGCATCGGAGCAGCAATTATATGCCATAAAAAGGTTCAGAGAGGAAGCTGAAATACTGGCAAGGCTTGATCATCCCAATATACCGAGTATAACAGATTATTTTACAGATAAAGGTAATTATTATCTTGTAATGGATTACATAAAAGGCGAAGATCTGGAAAGTTTTCTTCGAAAATGTAATCTTCAGGTACCTGAAAAATTTGTAGTAATATGGGCAGTACAGCTCTGTGACGTTTTATCTTATCTGCATAACCATAAACCTCATCCTATTCTTTACAGAGATCTGAAACCTGCGAATGTCATATTAAAATCGGAAGAAAGCAGAATTTTTCTGATAGATTTTGGTATTGCAAGGGTGATTAATCCTGTGAAAGATACCCAGAAGACAGCCGTAGGGACAGAAGGTTACGCTCCTCTGGAACAATATAAAGGTAATCCTGAACCAAGGAGTGATGTTTACGCCCTGGGGGCAACAATGCACCACCTTCTTACAGGTATAGTGCCAATTCCATTTTCTTTCCAGCCTATAAGACAGGTCAGAGACTGGCTTTCTCCGGAACTTGAAAAAATAGTTATGAAAGCCCTTGAAAATGAAATAGATAAACGTTATGCAAGTGCTAAAGAGATGAAAGAACAATTGCTTAATTTTTGTAAGGAAAATTATTTTGATGCATATAAATTATTACTTCAACCTATGACAGGGGAAAAAACTGAGACTGTAACTCTTGAAAAACCTGAAGAACCTGTTAAACCACCGGTACAGGAGGAAAAAGCCCCTGCTGCTCCTGTAAAACCTTCCGGTGTACCTGCCAGACCTGTTCAAAGCGCCGGACAACCATATGGACAGGTACCCGGTCATTACAGACAGGTGCCGGGGCCATACGGACAGGTGCCGGGGCCATACGGACAGGTGCCGGGGCCATACGGACAGGTGCCCAATCCATACGGACAGGTGCCCAATCCATACGGACAGGTACCCAATCCATACGGACAGGTGCCCAATCCATACGGACAGGTACCCAATCCATACGGACAGGTGCCCGGTCTTTACGGACAGGTACCCGGCCATTACGGACAGGTACCCGGCCATTACGGACAACCACCTTATCCATATGGTTATCCTCCCTATGGACAAACGCCATATGGCCGTCCTCCGGCTTATCCTCAGGCAACGGGACAGAATATTGAACGATCTATGAATCCTGCCCAGATTTCTTCAGCTTTTGCCCAGGCCAGCCTCGGACAGAGAACTATATTTAATCAGGTTACACCTGAATCTGAACACCAGTCAATTTACAGCCAGTCACCACAGATGTGTGAACCTGTCACATCAAGACCAATGAAAGAACCAAAGGATGAAATAGAAAAACTTATTTATATGTTACAGAGTAATGATGATTTTGAAAGAACTCAGGCTTCAAGTCAGATATTACAGATGAACATTCAGGACGGAAGGCTCGTAGAACCTCTCATAGGGGCACTTAATGACCTGGATTGGAGCGTAAGACGTGAAGCTGCTCTGGCCCTGGGTAATCAGAGAAATAGAAAAGCCGTTACACCTCTTATAAGAAAGCTTAAAGACGAACATTCTCCGGTAAGGGTAAGTGCCATAGAAGCTCTCGGGAAACTCGGGGATATGAAAATTATTAATGAACTGGTAACTGTGTTAAAAGAAGATCTCGACGAAGGAGTAAGAAAACAGGTTATTTTATGTATGGGAGAAATTGGTAATGACGTAGTAATACCGGACCTTATAATGGCTTTAAAAGATAGTGGAACAGGTGTAAGGAAAGCTGCTGTCGAAGTGCTTGGAAGTTTTAAAGATCACAGAGCCATTCCTCATCTGGAAAAGGCAACAAGAGATCCTGTAACAACAGTTGCTATTGCTGCAAAAAAATCTCTGGACAGGTTAAAATCGATTTTATGAAACATGATAAAAATATAAAATTACCTCCCAAACCTGTTCTCCCGTGGAAAACAATTAAATGGGAAGAAATCCCTCAACTTCCATGGCCCCATAAAATGATAAATTTTGCCAGTTCATGGTCACATTTTTATCCATGCAAACAATGCGGATTTTGCTGTCAGAATCCTCCTTTAGTCAAAATCATAGATGATAAAGCTTATTATCTTCCAAAAGGTAAAGATGGCTACTGTATTATGTTTGATAAAGAAAAGAAATTGTGTAAAATTTATGAAGAGCGCCCTATGGAATGTAGATTACTGGTATGTAAAGCCCCTGAGAGCGTCAAAAAAAGGCTGGAACTTTTACTTATTAAATTTTTAAAAGAATATGGAGCAGAACTTGAGGAAAAAGCAAAATTACCTGAACCGGATGACTCTATTATAGCAGGGGCAGAAGAATAATCTGCCCCTGCTATAATAGAGCTGAGTACCGCTCCAAATAAGTTCGTAACCATTTTATCAGCTTCTGCCTGACAGGCTCTTACAAAGAAAAATAATTTGCCTTATATCATTTGTTTTACAGACAATAAATTAACCCTTATTTAATTTTTAATTCTATATAAAAAACTAATTTTTCTTCTCCAGAGCCTGCCAGGCAGAAGCTTTTTATGGGTAACCTTTTACCTGTTACGGTACTAAGGTTCCAGCTCAGAAACTATTACAGTCTTTCTCATTTTTCTGGATTCCTGCCTGAGTTCTGATGTTGAGCCAAAGGAAACCCTTGCCTGATATTTACTGTATCTGGCGTCTTTACTTTTTTCCTGACTCAGTTTGTTTATATCTTCAAGTTCCCTGCTTATAAGCTCTGTACTTCTGCTCAATTTTTCTCTTTTTTGATTGCCTGCGATGGAACGATATGCAAGTAATTTCTGAGTATAATCCTTCAGAATTTTTATACCTGTTGCATCATGCCCTGTTCTTCCCTGTTCGGCAGCTTTTTGTATATAAAATTCATCTGAAACGTCACTCTCGAAATTCTCTACAATATCTTCTTCTTTCTCTGTTACATGAAGCTTTT
>DAIOEN010000325.1:0-5990 GCA_036746235.1 Vulcanimicrobiota bacterium
ATAATTAAAAATCATGATGGTATAATAGGGGCTGAAAGTATTTATGGTAAAGGCAGTACATTCCATATATATTTACCTGTAAAAGAAACATAGCTTCTGTGACTGAAGGATTTTTTTTATAAGAATAGAAATTACAGAAAATATATACTATTAATTTTCTAAAAACTCAGTGGATGAAGAAAGGCATCCCTTTGAAATTTTTATTGATAATCTAACAGACATGACCTGAGCGGTCATAACCAGATATGAAAATGAATAGACAGTGAAGCATAAGACTTCATCATTTTCATATAAATATATTAAAGCCAATAAATATTTCATAAAAAATATAAGGTGGATAAGGAGATAAAAAGCCTTCAACAAATATTGAAATCAATTTCTTCACTTAACGGGATAGATATTTCAGATGCAGGGAAATTTCTGCAGACTCTGTTGAAACATACATTAATCCTCACAAATACAGGGAGTGCTTTTTTAGTTAAAAAAAAGAGAACCAGGTTTTACCCTCAGGTTAACAGCGGTTCCTACAGCAATGAAAAAATCCAGGATATATTAAAAAAATTATCGCCCCTGATAAATCCTGATAAAGAAAAACAATATATAGAAGGAAAACTTGTATATACACTTGTAACAAAGAAATCAAATAGATTTTTATTATTTATCAGAACAGACTCAAAAGAAATACCTGAAGAACACGATAAAGCCTTCCAGTTATATCTCAAAGCTGCCACAAATATTATAGAAAATGCAGAAAATTACAAAAAATATCTGGAAAAAGAAAAAATTGCAGCTATTGGCCTTGCTGCCAATATGATAATTCATGATTTCAAGAATCCCCTTGCATCTATTGAAAATATTACAAATCTCATAAAAGAAACATCAAAAGATGACATAATAGCCGAATGTGTGGATATCATAAACGATGCAGTGGAAGAGCTGAATGCCCTCATAAGGGAAGTACTGGATTTTTCAAAGGGGAAGAAAGATCTTGATATTCAAAATATTTCCGTTTCAGATCTGATACTTAAAGTCAGGGGACTCCTGGCAAATAAATTAAAAGAAAATAATATTATCTTTGAAGTGGACAGTCTTTTTGACATGGATATAATGGCAGACAGGAAGAAACTGGAAAGAGTGATTGTAAACCTTATAAGAAATTCCATAGAAGCCCTCAAAGGGAAAAAACAGGAAAAAAAGATTACTTTGAAAATTGAACAATGGGAAGATAAAGTTCGTTTTTCAATTACAGATAACGGTTGCGGCATACCTGAAGATATAAGAGAAAAAATCTTTGAACCCTTTGTAACAAAACATACGGTAGGAGGAACAGGTCTTGGTATGGCTATCGTAAAACAGATAATAGAAAGTCACAGAGGAGAAATTACCTTTGAAACAAGACCTGGAGAAGGTACTACGTTTGTATTCACCATACCAGTAAATGGATCGTAGAGACATGCCATTGGCCTGTCTCTACTTCTTACTTCTTCACTGCAGGGGAAAGTTCTTTCAATAAACTGTCTGCTGAAAGTTCATTTCCTGTCCCTATTTTTATTTTTTTATCCCATCTTATCATGGCACCCTGTTCAAAATAATTTGTTTTGAGATAATTCAAAAAATCTTTGTGAAAAATAGAAGTATATTTTTCTTTATAGTAGTGAATAATATGATAGGCTATTATATCTGCAAGGAGATAATTCTGTATATAAAAAGGATGGGTAATATAAATAGAATCATGAGGCCATATAATCCCTGTAGGAATTTCTATAAACAGATTGTCATAAGCATATTCCCGAAATCTCCTGTTTAAATCTCCTTCAGGTCTCTGGTAGAGAGAAACTTCAAAGAAAAAGTCACTTATAATCTTTCTGTACCAGTGATAACTTTTTGTTCGCTCCTGAAGTATAAATTCTTTTATAACCTTTTCAGGAAGATCAAAATGATCTCTGAGCCATTCCCTTTCAGAAGTTATCTGCTGTATGACACATGCCATGCCTTCCCAGAAAAAATCAGGATCGCCGGAAGAAATTATATAGGACTCACTGGATATAAGGCTGGCATGAAGAGCATGGCCAAGTTCATGAAACATAATCTTATACCACCTGTGACCATCGCCGGGATTCGTAAGTACTCTGATATCTTTACCTATCTCTATGACAATACATATGCCACCGTGAGGAATATCCTGATAATTTACCTGTATGGGCAATTTATTCAAATCTATATTGAAATGATTCAGGAATTTTCTGAAATTTTCAATTATTTCATCTTTCGGGAAATAATTATCAGAAATAGCATTTAAATATTTATATTCATAATATTTTATATCCCATGGATAAACTGTATCTACAGACAGGCTTTCTTTACAGTTATTTATTGTATTTTTCCAGATATTATCTGTATGTTTCAATATATCTCTGAAAAGCAAAAAAAGTTTATCCTGATTTATATCTTCAAGGATAAGACACATTTCTCCATAATGGTTGTAGCCAAGTTCTCTGGCTTTCTGATTCCTTAATTTTATCAGTGTTATTGCTTCTCGCTCAATCTGTTCACCGAAATTTACTTCTGCCCACCATGCCTTTTCCCTCAGATTTCTGTCAGGACTTTTTCTTATGATATCATCCAGTTGATTTCTTGTCATATCAGTGCCATTGAGGTTCGGGGTAAAAGACTGTATCTTTTTATTAATTTTATTGGTAAGCCTGAATATCTCCGGTTCATAGGAAACCTTAGCTTTAAGTATTTCTCTCGACAGAAGATCAACTTTTCTCCGGAGTAATTTATCTTTACTCTTATTTTTCCATGTCATAAGGGTATCATATAGTTCCGGCCTGAGGAGTAAATCTGTCCTCTCCCTGTCAATCATAAAAGGACTGATATGGTTTTCTCCAAGGAACTGGCTTCTGTAAGAGAGAGCTTTCCTGACGGAAAGGCTGTAAAGCTTATCTTCTATATCCTTTAAATAAACTGAGAATTCCTGTTCGCCGGTAAATTCCGGAGCCAAAATTATCACCCAATTTCAGAAAATTTAATTAGAGTGAAAAGTGAAAAGTGAAAAGTGAAAAGAACAGGATATTAATCACTATTCACTATTCACCACTCACATTTCACTTCTTCTTAATTATAAATTGTCATAAAGTAACTATATAAAGATTATATAAAATTTATTACAGACACAAAATTATTTAAATACATAATACTACGAAAAAAAGATAAAATCAACAATAAGAGTTTAAAGGACGGTACAAAGGAATTTTTTGTTTTATTCAGAAATTATAATCGTGACGCGTGACGCGTGACGCGTGACGCGCAGGACTCAACCCCGCCATTACGCATCATTCATCACGATTATATCGGGTTTTACATCGAAAGGAGTAAATAAATGACAGACAATTTAAATTTATTATTCGAACCGACAGATGAATTTTCTGCCCTCAATACTGATTTCTATGAATTAACCATGTGCGGAGGTTTTAAAGTTCTCGAATATCTCAATTATATATTAGAAGACGGATTTAATGCAGGGAAACTGACAGAATATAAATTCGGCCATGATTTATATTTCAGAAATATTCCTGAAGCCGGCGGTTACTGTATATGTGCAGGACTTGCCAGTGCTCTGGAATTTTTAAAAAATGTACATTTCTCTGAAAGTGATATAGAATTTCTGTCAGAACTGCCGGAATTTTCACAGATCCATATTGAAGAGAAAAAGAGATTTTTAGATTATCTTTCTAAATGGCGATTCAGCGGTGACGTATGGGCTATAGAAGAAGGAGAGGTAGTATTTCAGAATAATACCCTTATGAGGGTGATTGGAAACCCTGTAGATACACACCTTGTAGAAGGAGCACTCCTTAATATTTATAACTGCCAGACAAGAATAGCAACAAAAGCAGCAAGAATTTGTAATGCTGCAGCAGGCGATCGTGTAATGGATTTTGCTTTCAGACGGTCCATTGCAGGCCTGGGAGGAACTGCTGAATTATCGAGAGCTCTCGTTATAGGAGGTATGTGCGGCACTTCAAATACTTATGCGGCAAAAAAATACAGACTCGGTAATCCACTGGGCACTCATGCCCACAGCTGGATTATGGCTTTTAAAGACGACGGGAATGCTTTCGAAGCTTATTCTGCCGTATATCCTCACAGGGCAGCCTTCCTGGCAGACACCTATGATTTCCTCAACAAAGGTATGGTAGCAGCAATAGAAGAGATTAAAAGATTGAGAGAAAAAGGTTATAACCAGGTAATACTTATAAGAGATGATTCGGGAGATCTGGCGGAAAGAAGTAAAATAGCAAGAGAAATGCTGGACAGGGCAGGTCTTGAAGATGTAAAACTTATAGCTTCTAACGATCTCGATGAATATCAGATTCAATCAATGAAAAATATACAGAAAGCAAAACTGGAAGTATGGGGTGTGGGGACAAGAGCAGTAACACCTCCGGACTCCCTGGGATGTGTCTATAAAGAAACCTTTAAAATCGCTCCTGACGGAACAATTATGCCAACAATAAAACTATCGGGAAATGTAACTAAAACCACCATACCGGGGCCAAAATGGGATATAAGACTTATAAACAAAAAAAATCAATATGAAGCAGATGTAATGATCTATGACGAACAACTGGAAGAATCTAAGAGCAGATTGAATTATACTTTTTACGATCCTTCATACAGACACCTTCATACTATGGTCAGAGGAGTATCTTCAAAATTAATGCAGGTCAAGGTTATGGAAAAAGGAAATATCATATATGACGGTCCGATGAAAGATACTCTCAAAATAAGAGAAAATACTCTAAAAAATCTTTCCAGGTTACATGAAGGACATAAAAGACTCGAAAACCCTCATATATACAGAATCGGTCTGAGTAAAACCCTTTTTAATATGAGAGAAAAAATGATAGAGGAAAGTAAGCAGTGAACAGTGAACAGTGAACAGTGAACAGTTAGCAGTGAACCATCCTGTAAAGCATAACGTTACAGTCACGATTATATTGAATAGTAAATGGTAAAGGATGAATAGGGAAAAGTGACTGGCAGGGGCGTTTTACTAAACGCCCTAAAATGAAATATGAGTAACGCATCACACAGCACGCATCACGCGTTACGTATACTAAAGAAAGCAGGTATTATCATGACTATTTATCCATTACTAATAACAGGGTCTCCTGACATAGACAGGATGTTTTTTAACGGAGGACTTGCCAGGATAAAAAATAAACTTTATTGTTCTGCCAGATACGGACACAGGAAATATCCCGGCACGGACAGAGTGGAAGTATTGAGTGATGCAGCATTATTTTCTCTGGATATAAATAATTTATCTGACTGTAATAATTTTAATGACCTGATAGACCTGATGAGCAAAAATAATCCTTCATTTGACAGAGAAGAATTTCTTTACTGTGAAATGGAAAAACTTGAAGAAGAAGGGAAAATATATTTTCTGCCGGGAGCCGGAGAAAATGTCTGCAGAGAGGATCATAGATTTGTCTATCTGGGATACGGGAAATGGGCTTTTATTTATAATATATGGAAATATGACAGTCCTGTATATATAAACGAAAAACCTGTCGTCAATACTGCCACGGAAATAGTAACAGGTAATCCTGAAAAAATGCTCTCAGATGCAGAGTTTTTCTCCCCTATTATAACAGGCGGGAAACATTATGGCACAGGTGCCGGTGAACTGCCATATAAAAGCCTTCTCTTCGGCCCTGTTTTTCTTCAAAATGAACAGGAAATAATCCGGACAGATAAACTTGCAGGCAGATTCAGACCTATGGATTCCGTCGGAGAATACCGTTCTGTAGAAGGAACATTTGACGGATATAATTTTCTCTTTAAAGACACAGGCATTATGAATGGAATGAATCATACGGGAGAACATATACATGTAAGTCCCAGCAGTAACCCTTTACTGATGGAAATTACAGATAAAAAAGGAAAAATATCGTGGTTTAATCTTTATATGGATCATG
>DAIOEN010000326.1:0-5979 GCA_036746235.1 Vulcanimicrobiota bacterium
ATGGGAGAAAATCTCAGAGAACATTTGAGTAAACTGCCATTTGCAGTTACATATAATTAAAGATACAATATTTACTGACCTGACCATAAGCATGTAATAAAAGTCTTCCTTACCGTTACGCGTCAAGCGTAACGGGAACAGATATGCATTATTTATGCTCACCATAGTAATTCTAATAGTTGGATAAATTTTAACATTATGTTAACAATTAAACCTGTTTAAATAGTTGATTCTTTTGCCATTATTCCTATAATATAAGTATAACTTTAAAGGGAGGAATTTATAATATGAAAATAAATTCACAGATGCCTGTAAATGTCCCGGTAAGTCAGACTCTAAAAAAGGATTCTGCAGGGAATATAGAGCCGAAAGACGGTTTTACACCTTCATCGGAAGGTGCAGATGACAAACACAAACTGGTACTGCTTCAGATTGACGGCCTTTCAAAGCCTGCCCTTGAAAAAGCCATAGATAAAGGCTTCGCTCCGAATATTCAAAAGCTTATCGAAAGGGAAACCCATATTCTGCGATCTTTTAACTGCGGTATTGCTACTGTAACAATTCCAATTCTTTCCGCCATATTTTACGGACAGGAAATGCCTGCCAATGACTGGTATGACAAACAGTCAGGACAGATGATTGACTCTATTACACAGGAAGATGTAGTTAAAGAAAAGGCATTGAAAAAAGGGGATAAAGGTATGCTGTCAGGAGGAGTGGCATATTCCAGTCCTTTTTCCGGAGGAGCGGAAGAAACAGGTGCAGTAGTGAGCGTCCTTAAAAAAGAAATGAAGGAAAAGGGCTTATTAAAAACCCTTGCAAAGGAAATAAAAACTGAAGTATCTCTTCTCAAAAAAGGAGGATACAGTCTTACAAAAGCAGGATGGCATACAGTAAGAGATATTTTTAAATTGAGCGCAAAAATGATAAAAGCAGGCAGATTTAATACGAAAACAGATAAACTCGGTACAATTCTTATGTCTTTAAATGAGAATATAATACCTCAGATGGGAACAGAAGGTATAAAGAAAGCTATTGAAGAACATAAACCTACTGCTTATATAGATTATGCTGCCTATGATGAACAGGCTCATTATTTCGGGCCAGAGTCTGAAGAAGCATTCCATGCATTAAAAGAGATAGACAAACTTATAGGTCAGGTTATAGAAAAGGCAGATAAAAGTGGAGATAACTATAATGTGTTTATCTTCTCAGATCATGGCCAGACTCCATCAAAGCTTTTCAAAGAAGTTTATGGAAAACCTGTAGGTGATGTAATAAAAGATATGGCTAAAGATTGCAGTCCTTCAGGATACAGAGATGGAGACGTGGAATTTTCTGATGCTTATTCCCTTGGAGATGTTTATTTTACCCAGAACAGAGACTGTGCAGTAGATATTAAAGATATAGAAAAGAAATTCCCCGGCATGACGGATAAACTGGTCAATCATCCCGGTATTGGCCTTGTGGTTGTAAGAGATGGAGATAATTATGTTCTGAAAGGTAAGGAAGGTTCCTTTGTTATGGATGGTGAAACAAAGGTAGTCAGGCAGGAAGGAAAAAGCCCTCTTGCCCACTTCGGAGATGAAACACTTCTGAGAAGGCATATAAATAATTATATGAATCTTGAACAGACAGGTGATATTGTTATTTTCGGCGAATATGACGGTAAAGATGTAATTGATTTTAATAAAAAATACTCTCTTGCATCATTACATGGTGGTATCGGAGGAAATCAGACACAGCCCTTTATTATTACAGATGCAAGTCTACCCATAGCAGATAAGGAAATTATCGAAGCTACCGATATACATCAGGTTTATCTGGATAATCAGGATCAGGTAGGTTAGTATTTCGGAATTAAGCAGGGGAAGCAAAGAATTTCTTTGCTTCTCTTTTATTTTTTATTGAAAGGATGAAGGAAAGGGATTTAATGTGGATTCTTGAGAAAGCAGGAACTTATTAGTAATTTATTAGTGCTTTTTTAGAATATTTCTCTATAATATAAGTACATTTCATCAGTCTATCGGGCCGACAAGAGGCATGTTCTATGACAAAAAAAATCTATCTGTCCGTAAAAAAAATTGCCCCTTACAAAGGTTATATTTACTGGTTTCTCACAGGATTACTTTTAGCTATAGAAGGAATATATTATTCTCATATATCCGATTATTTCCTGATTGTATCAGGACAGTGGTGGAGAATACCTGCTGCAACAGTCCATATCATTCTTTTTCTCCCCTCTAAAATTCCTTTTTTGCCGGCTCTTTTTTTTATTCCTTTGATTTTTGTCTTTATTTACAGGTTTTTTAGATACATCAGGTTTTTTTGGATTTTTTCTTTTTCCCTGTTATTTATAATCATTTTTAATTTTCTCATGATTCATTACAGTTACAATGATGTAAATACAGTAAAAGATATTATAAAATACCGTTCATTACAATCAGATTATCTCTTCAGTTCCTTTATTTCTCAGGAAGCAAAAGCCCTTCTTCTGGATTATTCTCCTTCCCATATTATGTTATTAGATACAAAACATTATATTGATTTTATTGAAAATCTTTACAGCGCAGGTATTTCTGAGCATCTTATAAAAAGACTCCTTTTTTTAAGAGCTATTCAGAGTTCCGTAGAAGAAGCATATGTTCAGGAAAAACTTGACTTCAGGGATAATCCTTCTGTCGAAAAACTCTCTGTCTTTTCCATAGAAGATAATATTTTCAGATTAAATCATAAGCTTTCTTACGGAAATGAGATTTTAAATTCCGACGGAGAAGTATATGCCTGTTTTTTCTATCATTCAGGTATAATTACAGATAAAGCAAAAGACAGGGAATTTTTCATGAAAAAGGCACTGCTGCTATATAAAAAGATAAATTCCTCTTCACCGCAAATTGAAGAAATAACCCTCATGCTTGAACTGGAAGATGGTTTAAAAAAAGGTGATAAGAAAAAAGTAAAAGAAATTTTTGACTCTCTTATAAAAATCCTGAGAGAAAAGGGACAGGCCGACCGTGCCTTGAGATATATGGAAAAATTATATAATTACAGGGGAGATTACCTTCCTTTACTTGGAGAAACATCTCTGGCTATTTCTTCATATGTGAAAGACATACAATCCCGGAGAGATATATTGAATTTCTCGCTGAAATGTTATAAAGAAATTCTTGCTAACAAAAATGATATTTCTTTATATTCTTCCCTTGCGAAAGTCTGGTTTTATCTGGGCGAATACAGCCAGGCCATCAGAGTATACAGTGTTTTATCTTCTTTCAGGAGTATCAAAAGTGACGAAAAGTTACTTCTTGCAGAAGCTTATTATGAAGAAAATATTAATAGAAGAGAAGCTCTTGTCCATTATATTCCCCTGTCTGACAGGACGGATTTCCCGCCGTCCTGTTTTTTCGATATGGCAGTATGTTATGTTCAGGCCGGAGAGTATGAAAGTGCACTGGAATATTACAAAAAATTTATATCTTTCAGTCAGGATGACAGACTGAAAGGCTCTGTAAGACGACGGGTAGAAATACTGGAAAAAGAGAATGAGAATAAATGGACCGGTTCCGAATTCAAGTTTTCAGATAATTTATCACATGAACCTTCCTCTCTTACAGAACTTCTGGAAATACACAGTGACTATGTAAAGACTACTCTTTTTATGAAAAATAATCTTCCTTACTCTCTTGAATATGAAAATGATTATCCTCTCTATGATCTTCAATATTCCGGTGATGTCTCCGTGAAAATTACTTCCTTTGAAAAAGACGGTTCTCCCTTTGTAAAGCTTGATATTTCCTCTTTTTCTACGCCATCAGGTTATTCTTATGTAAGTTTTAAGAAAAAATATATAAAAGGTCTGACTTCTTCCGGCCTTTACGTATCTCTTCCTGCAAGGCCGGAAATAGATTCTTTTATTTATTCAGTGGCAATCCCTGCCACAATAAAAGAAAATAACTGCGGAACCTTTACAGGTAATGACAAAAGTTATAACATAAATCCTTCTGACGGATGGAATATTATTTCTTTTAACAGAAGCAATTGCAGACTTCCGAGAGACCTGTTCATACCCTTTACCGGTATGTCTTTTAAAGATGAAAGTGATTTTACGCCGGAACAGTGGCGTCTTATCGGTATTAATAAAGACAGAGAACCTGTCCTGTTTTTTAGAAGTTTTGTCCTGGCTTTTATCTGTTCTTTCCTGCCGGGTATCATTCTGTACAGAAGAAAAAACAGACCTGTTTTCATGCCTTTGATTCTACTATATTATTTTACTGTAATAAATTATAATAATCCTGTTTTAGATTATCTGTCAAAAAATCTTGCTTTCCCGGTTCTTCTGTTTTTTTTGACAGTAATTTACTCTTTACCTTACTGGCTTACTTTTATTTATCTCCACAGGCCTGATAAAAGGAAAATAGAGGAAATAAAAAATAAGCTCGGCTTTTACCCTCTGGAAGTGGTTGAAAATTTTTTTCTTCTTGCAGGTGAAGAAATAGTAAGTAAATCTTATTTTTCAGCATATGATCTGCTTGTAATAAAAGGAAAAAGTAAGTTTCTTAAAAAATATGATATTATAACTGTAATAATTTTCAACAGTCTTTCTGTTTCTACTGAAGATATAAAAAATAAATTCCCTGTTACGTATAATGTAGATAAAGTAGCTATAATTATTTCATTAAATCACCTTTCTTCGGAACATAAACTCGTCCTTTATAATCTTAAAGTCAGCAAGAAAATCAGTATTGTTTCTATTATTATTGATGATATACATACTGCCCTTTTTGATGAATATTCGGGAAAAGAAGCCGGAGGGTCAGGTATAAGAAATCTCATAAGAGACAGAATATTTATGTCGGAAACGGAAGGCGATCTTTATTACTATACACAGAAAGTTACTGATTCCAGTATGTTTTACGGAAGGAGAGAAGATGGAGAAAAACTTATTTCTCTTATTAAAAGAGGTATAAATACAGGGATTTTCGGTCTCAGGAAAATAGGAAAATCTTCTCTTCAGATGTATCTTCAGAAACAATTAAGAAAAACACCTGACATTTATCCTGTGATTATATCGCTTCAGAGAAGTACACCGTCTGCAAAAGGTATATTCTGCGATATTCTGCAGGGCCTCAAGCTGGAAATAAAAGGTAAGGAACCTTCTATAAAAATACCTTTTCTTAAATATGATGAAAAACCTGATGGTTCTCCTCAGGAACTTGCCCGATTGTTCAGGGACGATCTTATGTCATTAAGGAGCATTATGCCTGTAAGTGCCAGAGTCATACTGTTTATAGATGAAATAGATCTCATATTCCCTGAGGAAAATAACAGGCACTATCATAACGATTATTATGCTGTTTTTACTGTTTTTCGCGGCCTCGGAGAGGTAGATAAATTCTTTATGCTGTCCGTACAGGGTTTTTCTTCTAAAATAAACAGTGTAAATCATTTTCCTTCCGAATTTTCTCTTTCTGAAAATCCTGTTTTTCAGTTTTTTACAGATGTTAATATGGGAAATTTATCGAAAACAGATTCGTCAGAACTTGTAAGAGGTATAGGTGCTATTATAGGAATCACCTATAGAGAGGAAAGCCTTGAAAGAATTTACTATGAAGCAGGAGGCCATCCGTATCTTACAAGACTCCTCTGTTCAGGTATAGTTACTCTTATGAAAGATAAAGCTCTTCCCGTAGAACCGGCTCTTGTAGAAGAGGCTGCAGAATACTGTATTAAAAACCATAAAGATTATTTTTCTTATTTAGATGAATTATTTAATGATGAGGAAAAAGAGAATTTCAGACAGTTTCAGAAAGGAGGAACTCTTAATTCTTCATTTATGGAGACATTAAAAAGACTGGATATTATAAAAATAAAGGATAAAAATATATGGGATGTAAGTTATAATTTATATAGAAGATGGATTGAGACAATTACTTAGTACCGTAACAGGTAAAAGGGTACCCGTAAAAAGCTTCTGCCTGG
>DAIOEN010000327.1:0-5941 GCA_036746235.1 Vulcanimicrobiota bacterium
GTGGGGCCGGAACATATAACACTTTCAAAAGGAGACCAGTCAATTCTGCTTCCCTGCTGTCCGCTTACATGGTGAAAGGTAACCTGGTTTTCTTTATCCACACAAACTGCTGTGCCTATATAGCCGTTATTTACAAGCTTTCCTCCTATCACTATGGTTCCTACAGGTCTGCAGGTAATTGTATCAAAAAAAGTGCCGTTAATAGCGGCAGTTGGTTTATAATAATCTATAAAACTGCTGAAACTTCTTGCAGGATAATAGCCCTGAGAATCTGAGAAACCTCTTACTACGGCAGGAGTTAACTTTATATCAGAAGAGTTAAGATTTACCTGAACTATATGAACATAAACACCTCTGACTTTCTGTCCGTTATAGGAAACAGCATCGACCTCTTTACCATAACATAAAGCCATCATAGAGAATAATAAAAACATATAAAAACATATAAGTTTTAGAAAAAAAGACACAATTTTATCTCCTTAATTAAAAACGTGAAAAGCGAAAAGTATACATGGGTTATTTTTTTTCGCATCTCACGTCTCACGTGACTATTAATTTCTTTAAAAAAAGAAAAAATCCTTTTAAGGAAATATCAGGAAGGAATAAAATATATAAAAGAGAAATGTATCTTCGGCTAAAGCCCTCATTATAAGTCATGCGTTTCGTGTGAGAAAAATAAAATAAATGATAAACGGAGGTACATATGAACGCTCAGTTATATGCTTCTCCCAATACTGTATATACTGTTACCCGTGACAGACAATCAATGACTATATACAAAATGGACAGACCTTTATATACCTGGGAATTTTCCTTTCAGGATTTTATAGTTGTAGGAATAAGCAATTACGGGAATATAGCATGTATTGCAGATGATAAATTCTACATATTTGAAAAAGAAGGTCTTATAACAGGCCCTGTAATGCAGATCAGCCCGGAATACGAATCACCGCCTAATTCTATAAAATATAATATGAAAGTTGATGATAAGGGCATCCAGATCTGTTATGAAAGAATTACGGAAAAAACCTTCCTGAACAAAACAACTTACCAGTCAGAGATATATGCCTATAATTTACATACGGGACAGACCATAAACTGGTGGGGGTTTACAAAGGATAACAAACAGAATCTGGAACTGGATTGGACCATTTCAAAAGAATTTAACTATATAACATTTCTGGAAAAATTTTATATTTCCATACATAAAGATTATTATAAGCTCCATCTTCTGGATGTAAGGAGAAACTCTTCACTTTACACAATACAGATCAATGACATATACGAACCGCTCTTAATGGTCACGTCTAACGGTCAGGTAATTCTCCACTGTCATTCTGCCAAAATAAACCGACTATTAACCTTTAATATAAAAGGAGAAAAATATGAGCTTATACTGCCAAATTCTTTCAATATTTTTGCAACAGGCAGAAATATAATAGCAATAAAAAACATCAATAACAGCCAATTTATCTTTATTTCTACGGAAAGACATTCCGAATATACAGTCGATCTGACTGTTCTGGACAATCATCAAATAGATTATAATGTTTTTATAAAGGATAATGATGAAATTGCTCTTATATACAGAGTGCCGGGAGAAAAAAATTTCCGTCGCCTGGAAGCGCCTCTGGAAGATTTTCTTATACATATAAAAAGATGGCAGCTTGTATTGAAAGATCAGGAAAAGCAGAAAAGCCTCTCCCGCAAACAGCAGTTAAAAGATCAGGAAGAAATAACCTTTGACACGGCAAAAGCAAGGCTTTTAACACAATCTGCCCTGAAACACCACAATTTAAGGAAAGACAAGATATACAGCAAAGTTATACAGATAGATCAATTAATGAGTAAATTAAACGAACAGTATATCTGTCAGTCACTGCCTGAAGTTCAGTATAAAGAAAATAGAGTAAGACTTGTAGACTCATTATCCAGACTGGAAGAAGTAGCAAAAAGGTTCGGCATGAATATAAAAGAAGAGGATTTTCCATCTGATCTGACAGTTACTGAAAATCTGAAAAAAGAAATTGATCTTCTCAGGGGAGAAAAGAAAATAACCTTTGATATCTATAAAAAATGGGAAGAAAAAGTAAGGCTCATGAAAATAAAGGAAAAAGAAAAGAAAAAAATAGAGAGTAAAGACGGAGGAAAGGACAGACAGAACAGAGCAGAAGAAGAACAAAAAATTTTGAAACTCTTAGAACTTCTTGAGGAAAGATTGATAGAAGGAGAAATTTCAGAAACATTATTTCTGGAATTAAGAAATAAATATAACAGCAGACTGGAAGGGTTAAAAACTTCTCAAAAAGGAATTACGTTAAAAAATGGCAGGTGATTTTATATACAATGGGAAAAGAAATTTGTCACAGAATATTCAGAGTGAAAAGTGAAAAGTGAACATATCTATCATAAAAAACGCTATCAAAACATTTGCATTCAATTTATCTATTATGTTATAATTTTCACGAGAAACCTTATAAAATAAAGAATAGAAAGGAGAAAGGGCAATTATGTTCGTAACGCGTGACGCGTGACGCGTGACGCGAGATAGAGCCATATCGATAGGAGCATAAATAAAATAACATTTTATATCTTTATGGTTGAAAAAATGAAAAATTTGCCCGAAATATTGTGAAGAAAAAGATTGGCTTATTAGTGGTATCTATTTATCTCCTGTTATCTTTCGTATCTTATGCAGAGGAAGCTCCAAAGGTTTATGTTAACGGTTCCCAGGTATCGGCACCTGCAGTTGAACAGGACGGAGAAGTCTATGTTTCCATTCAGAGTCTTGCAAAAGCTCTCAAAATAAGTGTCAAATGGGATCCAAATAATAAAGTAATTTCTATAAACGGTAAGCCTATGGACTGTAAACCTCTGTTAAAAAGCAATAATATCTATGTACCTGCTATGGCTCTCGGCAACCAGATAGGAGCAGAGGTTGAAATGGATTACGGCCAGAATATGATTAAAATAACTACAGGGAAAACACCTCAGCCGAATCCGACAAAAGAACCGACACCGGCAGCAACCAAAGGACCTACACCTGTTGCCACGAATCCCACTCCGGCACCTACTGCTGCTCCTACGGCAAAAATTTCTATGTTTGTGCCTGTATCCGCAGAAAATGATAATTTCCGTGTTACTGTAACAAATCTTGAATATTCAAGCATAATAAAAAATTATTACACCCCTAAATCAGGCAATAGATTCTGCACATTAAACATCTCACAGCAGAATATTTCCGCCAATGTTCAGATCTACACTGGAACCTTTTCTCTTGTTGATAAAGACGGCGTTTCTTATGATTATCTGGAAGGACTCAGCAATTTCTGGCTTCAGGTGCTTCAGCCGGGAGGAACAAACTTCGGCCACCTGGTGTATGAAATACCGGCAACATCAGTGCCTGAGAAACTTATCCTGTACAGTATAGATCAGCCGAGTCTGACTCTTAATTTAAACTTGAAATAATCAGGAGGCATATATGAAAAAAATATTATTATTTTTAATAATTACCATTATAATTATAAATATGATGCCGGTTTTTGCAGGAGAACCTGTAACAATAAATTTCTGGCATGCCATGGACAGGCACAGAGGAAAAGTTTTAAATAATATGGTAGACGAATTCAATAAAACCCACCCCGACATAAAGGTTGTAGCTACATTTAAAGGGGTAACGGATAATACGAAAGACAAGTATAAAAACAGTTACAACATACTCTTCCAGCAACTCTTAATAAGTATTTCCATGCAGACCCCACCTGATGTATCACAGGTATACGAGAACTGGACAAGCCAGTTTGTTCAAATAAAATCCATCACACCCCTGGAAAACGTTGCAGAGAAAGAATTTACAGAGAAAGAACTGCCGGATTTTATCCCTACCTTTCTTGAAGCAAATAAAGAAGACGGGAAATTATGGTCATTGCCTTTCAATAAGAGTATATATGTTCTCTATTATAATAAATATATGTTCTCAAAGGCAGGTCTGAAACCTCCGACGAACTGGGAAGAAGTAAGGGAAGCGGCAAAAAAACTTACACAGAAAACTTCCTCAGGGAAAACCATCCACCACGGCATATCCTTTAAGGCAGACGTAGATACCTTTTCTGTCATATTATTATCCAGAGGAGGCACACTGCTCGAAGGGAACAAAAAAGCAACCTTTAACGGCGAAGAAGGAGAAAAAACGATAAAATATCTCCAATCCCTTATAGAAGACGGTTCTGCCATTACTTCTTTTGAACCTCAAAAAGATTTTATGGAAGGTAAATGTGCAATGTATGTAGACACTTCTTCCGGTATTTCCAATCTGGAAAGGCATATTTCTTTCGAATACGGAGTTGCTCCATGCCCTTCCGATAAAGGGAAAATTCTATTTGCAGGCACTAACCTTGCCATATTTTCAGCATCGTCACAGGAAAAACAGAAGGCTTCATGGGAATTCATAAAATGGCTTACAAATACGGAAAATACAGCGAAATGGTCTATGGAAACAGGCTATTTACCTGTAAGGAATTCTGCCATAGAAAGTAATGCTTATCAGGAATTTCTTTCACAACATGAGAAACATAAAATTGGCATAAACGAGCTGAACATGGCGACAGTGGCGCCTGTAGTACCTTCATGGCAATCAATCAGAGGTATTATTGATGATACTGTTTTCAACACAGTTGTAGTAAAACAGGATATAAAAGAGACACTCAATACTGCCGCCACTACTGCAGACAGATTTCTCGGATTGCCGCAGAAATAGTCGGGACTATATAATAAATAGTGAGCGGAAGAGATTTATTTCTGCTCACTATTTATTTTTTAGTGAAAAGTGAAAAATGAAAAGTGAGTAAAAAAAATGAATAAAGAAACAAATTCCTTCATATCCAGACGTTCCTTTATTAAAGGATGCATGATAACAGCTTCAGGTGCTTTTTTGTGTCCATTACTGTCAGCAAAAGAGATAAGCCTTCTTGAACGTTACAGAGGGAGTCTTATCGGGCTTGCGGCGGTCGATGCACTGGGAACAACACTGGAATTCAAAAGTCCCGGCTCATTTGAACCGATAAACGATATAGTCGGAGGAGGGCCTTTTCGCCTGAAAGCAGGCGAGTGGACAGATGACACGTCAATGGCTCTCTGTCTTGCAGAAAGTTTAATTGAAACAGGAGGCTTCGACCCGGCAGATCAGATAAAAAGATATGCCAGATGGTACAGGGAAGGACATTTAAGCAGTAACGGAGTATGTTTTGACATAGGCGGCACTGTAAGAAAAGCTCTGGAGCTTTTTGAGGAAACAGGGGAACCTTACTGCGGTTCTACAGATCCGAAATCATCGGGGAACGGCTCAATCATGCGTCTTTCCCCTGTAGTGCTTTTATACAGAAAAAATCCGGACGAAGCCATAGAAAAGGCAAAAGACTCTTCCAGAACAACTCATGGAAGCAGTATATGTCTTGATGCATGCCGGTATTTTGCATCCCTTATTCTGGGAGCTCTGAACGGAGCAAGTAAAGAAGAATTACTGTCAAAACATTACTCAATTATTCCGGGATACTGGAAAAAACATCCTCTCGTTCCTGAAATAGATGAAATAGCTGCCGGTTCCTTTAAAGAAAAAAATCCTCCGAAAATAAAAGGAACCGGTTATGTGGCAGCATGCCTGGAAGCTGCCCTCTGGGCTTTTTATAGAAGCACCTCTTTTAAAGAAGGAGCCCTTATGGCAGTAAATCTCGGAGATGATGCGGACACGACGGGAGCAGTCTACGGCCAGCTTGCCGGCGCCTTTTACGGAGAAAAAAATATACCGGAGAAATGGCTTTCTATTCTGGCATACAGAGAATTGATCTGTGATTTTGCCGTTAAAATTTTCAATATGTCAGAGAAGATTCAGTAAAAGGGTATCCGTAAAAAGCTTCTGCCTGGCAGGCTCTGGAGAAGAAAAATT
>DAIOEN010000328.1:0-5895 GCA_036746235.1 Vulcanimicrobiota bacterium
CAGGCAGAAGCTGATAAAATGGTTACTAATTTACCTGGTGCGGTAATCAGGGACTTTAAGAAAATAACATGTCAAATTATGGTTATTGACCTCGCGTCACGCGTCACGATTGCAAATATGATATGGTTATTTTTTACAACCCCTTATACGGATTCGCTTTAAACAATATAAAACAAACTGTAGGGGCAACTCCACAAAATAAAAAACCTTCTATCACTAGTGGTAACTATTAATAAAAGGTTTTTTATAATGTCTGATAGAACGTTCCATTACACGTCACGCATTACGCATCACGTATTACGCTATTAAAGTCCTGCCAGTTCGCGAAGTTTTTCTGCTTTATCTATCTTTTCCCAGGTTAAATTCAGGTCAGGTCTTCCAAAATGACCGCTTGCTGCAAGCTGTCTGTATATAGGTTTTCTCAGTTTTAACTGATTTATGATTGCACCGGGACGAAGATCGAATACTTTTTCTACCAGTTCAGTTATTTTATTGGGATCAATTTTTTCCGTTCCGAATGTATCGACATATATAGATACAGGTTTTGCTACACCTATTGCATAGGCTATCTGAACTTCACATCTTTCTGCGAGTCCTGCTGCTACTATATTTTTTGCCACATATCTTGCAGCATAACATCCTGATCTGTCTACTTTCGTCGGATCTTTACCGGAGAGGCATCCTCCTCCGTGACGACCCATACCGCCATAGGTATCAACTATTATCTTTCTGCCTGTAAGTCCTGCATCACCCTGGGGACCTCCAATAGCGAAACGGCCTGTAGGATTAACGAAAATTCTGGTCTTGTTATCCATCATGTCAGAAGGTATAACAGTTTTTATTACTTTTCTAATAACATCGTTACGAATTACTTCCTGAGGAATATCAGGAGCATGCTGTGCTGCAATAACGATTGTATCTACTCTGACTGGTTTCCCGTCATGATATTCTACCGTAACCTGAGATTTTCCATCAGGTCTTAAATATGGAATTTCACCATTTTTTCTGACTGCAGTAAGCATTCTTGTAAGCTGCTGTGCAAGAGCAATCGGAAGAGGCATCAGTTCAGGTGTGTCATCACAGGCATACCCGAACATCATACCCTGATCTCCAGCTCCTAACACTTCATTTGTATTATTTTCCATTTCACCTGTTTTTGCTTCGAGAGCTTTGTCCACTCCCATTGCTATATCCGGTGACTGCTCGTTAATTGATACTGTAACACCGCAGGTCGCGCCATCAATACCGTATTCTGATTTTGTATAACCTATACCCAGAATAGTATCTCTCACAACCTTGTTGATGTCTATATAACATTTTGTTGTAATTTCACCTGCTACATGAACAAGGCCTGTATTTACAACTGTCTCACATGCGACTCTTCCTTCTGGATCCTGTTCCATAATGGCATCAAGAATAGCGTCGGAAATCTGGTCTGCCATTTTATCCGGATGTCCTTCTGTTACAGATTCCGAAGTGAATAAATATGTTCTTTTCTTCATTATAAATTGTTTTTTACCGGTTTTTACCGGTATACTCCTCCTTTGCTTTTTTGATTTCTATACTTAGACAAGTATTTTATCATAATTTTATTATTTTTCAAGATTTTTTTACATTTTTAAAAAATAACTTCCGTAGGATTTGCAGCAGGCGATGGATTTGCCGGTACAGGTGTTTTCTTTTTCCATACATGTTCCTGCCACCATACGGTCCAGCTACCACTGTAAGAATATCGTTGAATTCTGTGATTTTCCGTGTCTGATATGAAAATATCACCTGAATTTATACTGGCAGCAATACCGTGGGGATGATTGAACTGGCCGTTACTATATCCGGGTCCTCCCCATTGAGCTTTGAAATTTCCTTCCATATCAAACTTTTGAATCCTGTTGTTTCCTGTGTCCACAACCAGAATAAAACCGAACTGATCTACTACGGTAAAGGTGGGGAACTGAAATTGTCCTTTCTCCGTACCGACCTGTCCCCACTGTTTTATAAAGTCACCTTCAGGGCTGAATATTTGAATCCTGTGGTTGGCCGTATCTGCTATAATAACATCACCTGTCGGAGAAAGAGCCACACTCCAGGGAGTGGTAAATTCTCCTGCATTTGGCCCTTCATTATGTAAAGGAAATTTTTTATTCCATGTATTATCCGGTGTAACTATAATACCGGGCTGTTTTGTTTCTATTTTGTTATAAGCAGTATTATTCTGGAGACCTTCATAATTTAATTTTTGTATCCTGTTGTTTCCGGAATCTGCAACAAATAAATTGCCTTCCTCATCGAAGGTCAGCCCTATAGGCTGGTGAAGTTCTCCAATCTGTGCTCCATCGTTACATTTGGCGCTCAAAAACTGTCCCTGTCCATCTATTTTAACAATTCGGCTGTTTTGATTATCACTTATATAAATATCTCCAATGTCAGTAATGGCAAGGCCATAAGGTTTATCAAGTTCACCTATGTCAGAACCACGTTTACCATAGGCGTTTATAAATTTACCGTCACGACTGAACTTCTGAATTCTGCAGTTATTTGTATCTGCCACATAGACAAAGCCTTCGTAATCTACTGCAATACCGAGAGGACTGTTAAACTGTCCCGGTTTTACTCCTTCTTCTCCCCAGGTTGATATGAAATCGGGAGCTTTTGAATTTGGTTTTGGCGTTGCCTGCACCGTTTCTGGAGCTACAGTCGCCCCTGTTTCTGCCGGCGTTGTATCCGGCACAGGTGTTTTATTTTTATTTATGATAGATGATATTTTATTGTAAAGTACTTCAAAAATACTCTTTAACATTTGAAAAAAGCCTGATAAAAATTTTTTGACTCCATTGACTGTATCTTTACAGCCTGTCACAAAGACAGATATGAATAGTAAAAAAGCAATTAAAAGAAATAGAGTAATAAATTTTTTAAATTTAATCATTACTGACCTTCCCAGGTTATAAGGCGATTATTATGTAACAGTCTCATAAAAGTCATTAATCTCGGAAGAACCGGTTCTATTTGTGAACCAAATTCTGCTTCAAGATAAGCGGCAACTTCTCCAAGGTTTTTTTTCCCATCACATAGCGACCACACTTTATTCCCTATATCATCAAGTTCCAGAGTAGATTTTCTGGGAACGTTAAATATTTTCTGACAGAACCTGTCTATTAAAGTATCTCTCGTAATTTCCAGTAAAAATTTACCATGTTTTCTATAATGTTTTACATGTAACGATTTCCTGGGTTTAAAATTCAAAATATTTCTCTTTGAAAGTCCTAATTTCCATAACATATTTTTCGTGACCCGTGACGCGTGACGCGAGGAATTTAAATTGTTATCGGCAGTCAGTTATCAGCTTTTTCTGATTTTTCTGAATGACCCTGTTTTCTATAAACTTAATTCTTGTTGAATTTATACTTTCCTTCTTTAAGATTTTTTATTACAGGAAGATTTTTTATTACCGGTCCATTTCACTCTTCACTCTATTCTTTAACGGAATAAATATAAAGATAAAATGCGAGTCCTATAAACAAAGCAATAGATATTATATCCTGATAAGAGCCTGCCCAGGAAGAACCTATTGTTATCTGTTCAATATATCCGAACCCTGCAAGTATGGCTATCAGTACACCCATAAGAGCATCACCTGCAATAAGGCCTGAGCCTATGAGTAAACCTTTATCCAGCCTGGCTTTCAATAATCCCTGATCTTTCGTCATTTTATGAACAACCCAGCTTACAATGCCTCCTATCATGACAGGAGTGCTCAGGCTTAAAGGCAGATAAAGACCTATGGCAAAAGTGAGAGCCGATGCTCCCAGCAGTTCTACTACAAGAGCAATAAACATACCTACGAATACGAGAACCCATGGAAGATTTGCTTCCATTACACCCTGTATGACAATAGCCATCAGGCTTGCCTGAGGAGCCGGCATTTCCTTGCTGCCAAGATGATATATTTCATCGAGTTTTAAAATTGTATAGCCAATAAACAGACATGATGCAAATACTCCAAGCATCTGAGCAACCTGTACTCTTTTGGGCGTGGCACCTACAATAAATCCTGTTTTAAGATCCTGTGACGTATCACCTGCTATTGCTATGGCTATACATACTATGGCTCCTACAGTAAGGGATGCCACATTACCTTCATGACCCTGAAAACCGAAGAATTTTAATATGACAGTTGTTGCAAGGAGTGTAGCAATAGTCATGCCTGATACAGGATTTGAAGAAGAACCTACTATACCGACAATTCTTGAAGAAACAGTGGCAAAAAAGAATGAAAATATTACAGTAAGAATTGCTCCTATTATACCTATATTGGGAAGTAAATTAAGGCCCGGTATATAAGGCAATACTGTTATGAGTATTGTTATTACGGCAGCGCCTGATATTACCCAGAACATGGAAATACTCTGTGCTGTTCTTTCCTGTTCTTCTTTTGTCCCTTTGAAGGTTTTTATCAGTTCCTGCATGCCGAGTTTAAAAGACTGGGTTATAATAGGGAGGGATTTCATAAGACTGCAGAGCCCTCCAAAGGCAACACCTCCTGCACCGATGTACCGAATATAATTTTTCCATATACCTACTGCATCCAGATTTTTGATGAGTTCAGTTGCAGGGGCAATCGGATCAGAAAGACTGGCACCGAGGTAAGATATAAGAGGTATAAGAACAAACCATGACATGAGACCACCTGCAAGCATCATAGCCGATACCTCTATACCTATTATAAATCCGACTCCCAGTAACGCGGGAAGGGTATCGAACCCTAAAAGACCGTTATTTATACCTTTTATGTTCCACTCCGGCGAAGATTTCCAGAGCTTTAATCCTTCACAGAGGAACTTATAGATGCCTCCTATTGCTATGGACAGAAATACCACCACTGCCTGAGAACCACCTTTGTCTCCTGCAATGAGAACTTCTGCGCAGGCAGTACCTTCCGGGTAGAGCAATTTTCCATGTTCCTGCACTATAAGATATCTTCTCAGAGGTACCATAAACAATACACCCAGAATGCCTCCCAGAACAGACATAATAAACATCTGCAGTATGGAAGGATTTACTTTCCATATGATAAGGGCAGGTATGGTAAATATAACGCCTGCGGCAAGTGATTCTGCTGCAGCAGCAAGGTTCTGAACGATATTGTTTTCAAGTATTGTTCCTCTTCTGAGTAATCCTTTCAATATACCCATAGATATGACAGATGCAGGTATGGTTGCACTTACAGTCATACCAACGCGAAGGCCCAGATAGGCATTTGCCACGCCGAATACAATGGCAAGGATTATTCCGAGACCTATACTCAGGAATGTAAATTCCGGTATTACCTGATCTGCCGGAATATATGGCTTGAAATGTTCTCCATTAGATATTTTTTGAGTTTCCCTGTCAGACATTTAGTTGCTCCTCTCTATTCTTCTTCTATATTAGTTGTTTTTATATTTATACCGTAAAATCTTTCTGCCAGTTTATCTGTATTTACTGCAGAAAGAACAATCTGTTTGTTTTCCAGAATAATTACCGATTTAGTTTTTCTTCCATGTGTAGCATCTATTACATTTCCGTCTTTCTTTGTAATTTTTATCAGCCTTCTTACCGGGGCGGAATCGGGGCTTATGATTGACATAATTTTATTTACCGGCACATAATTAGAATAGCCTATTTTTAACAGTTCATTTTTCAATTTTTGTTTCTCTTTCTTTCCACGAAAATTCAGTTTCTAAAAATTCGACATAATTTAATTAAACCCTTCAAAAACCTGTAATAACGGAATTATAATAAGATTATACTATTCCAGGACTTATTTATATGAGAATCGTGACGCGTAACGCGTGACGGATTTAACTTGACCTTGTCACATTTGCTTGCCCCAATTTTTTTGTAAAAATTATACTG
>DAIOEN010000329.1:0-1532 GCA_036746235.1 Vulcanimicrobiota bacterium
TTCATCCTGCATTATTATTTCTGTAATGCCTGTATATTTTCCTTCTGATGCTCCTCCCGGAATAATACCGGGTTCAGTCGTAAAATTTCTCTGGAGGGCAAATGATATGGGGTTAAGCTTTGACGCCTTTACTTCCGCAATTGCATACATTACAACAAAAAAAACCATTAGAAGTGTTATCATGTCAGCATAAGTTATAAGCCATCTGTCTTCACTTTCTTCTTCTGAATGTCTTTTTTTACGCTTCAAAATACACTCTCCTGACATTATAAATTCTTCTCCTTTCTCATGATAACATCTTCTACATTATTTTTATACCGGTCTTTTTGTCTATTTCCCGGTGAAAAGAGACTTAGAGATTATATTTACTGCATAGTCCTTTTGTCACAGGTCAGTAATTCTTCTTTGCCATCAGACGGGCTCTGTCTTCTTCATTTAAATAAGTGCATAATTTTTCCATAACTATAAGAGATGAATCTCCTGAACCGATAGAGAGAACTCCTGCCAGGATCATTTCTTTAATCACCAATGCTTCTTCCCGTCTTGCTTTGAGTTTGGCAGCAAGGGGCAAAAATATGAGATTGGCAAAGGACACGCCGTAGAAGGTCGCAATAAAGGCAGTAGCTATACCTGTTGCTATCTTATCAGGTTCTCCCAGGTTACCCATCACATGAATAAGGCCCATAACAGTACCTATGATACCCAGGGTAGGTGAGAAACCTCCCATAGCTCTCAGAAATTTTTCATAGATTTTTTCCTGTTCTTCCCATATAGATAATTCTGATTCCATAATAGTTTTTACATCGTCTATACTGTTTCCGTCTATAAGAAGTTGCAGACTTTTTCTAAAAAATGGATCCTTCTGTATTTTTAATTCCGGTTCCAGTATTAAAAGCCCACTGTGCCGGGCTTTTTTCGCATATCCTGTAATTACCGGGATAATATCTGCTGCCTTCTGTTTCCCCGGAGAAAAACATCTCTTTAGAGCTTCCGGAAACCCTTTTAATTGTTCCATGGTAAATCCTGTACAGGCGGCAGCAACAGTTCCTACACCTACTATACAGAAGGCAGATACTTTTAAAAGGGAATCCAGTCTCAGCCCTTCTAATTTTGCTCCTACAAGTATGGCCATCCATCCTAATAATAAACCTGTTACAGTTAAAAGATCCATCTTTTACCTCTTCAGGTATTCGTGACGCGTGACGCGTGACGCGTGACGCGTAATCATACCCTTTTATCATATTATAAAATATTTATGCTCACATAAGTCAATAATCTTTACGATTTTTCTACAGGCGAAGTTATTCTGCGGCGAAATATTATTACCTTTTCTATAATATCTGCCGGCTTTTCTTTCACTACATATTTATACCCGTTTGTCAGGGTTATTACAGTATCAGGCGTTTCCTCTATACATTGTATCAGATCGGAATTCACCACTACAGACATGTTATTGAGTCTGGTAAGTTCTATCATATAGTTTTATTTCCCTTCATTAAGCTCATAACACTATATATTTACATGTTATTCTG
>DAIOEN010000329.1:1632-5894 GCA_036746235.1 Vulcanimicrobiota bacterium
TTATCTTATCAAATTATTGACTTCTGCAAGCATATCACTTGCAGTGGTTATAACCTTTGAATTTGCCTGGAAAGCTCTCTGAGTCACAATCATTTTTGTAAATTCATCGGATAGTTCCACATTGGAATCCTCAAGATATTCGGCGGTAATACTGCCTCTCTGCCCTGAGAGTGGTACATCTATCTGGTTAAGTCCTGAATTTGGAGTCTGAATAAACAGGTTACTGCCTGTTCTGAGAAGTCCTTCCGGATTACTGAATGTAGCAAGTGCGACCTGGCCTATTTCTCTGAACTGCCCGTTCGTGGCGGAAGCAATAATAATTCCGTCGTTGCCTATAGTAAAACCATTTACAGTTCCAAGGGAATATCCGTCCTGATCGCTTGCTGCCAGGGTGTTTTCACCTCTTAACTGTGTTGTGTCAACAAAAGTGGGATTAATGGAAAGATCGTCTGCACCGTTCGGAGGAGCAATGGTATAGTTGATTGTATTTATTGTACTGCTTCCCAGATCGAACTGTCCGTCTACATCGTAGGCAAGTGTTCCTGTCCCTGTTGCGGCATTACCGTCTATCTGGGCAGCATAATCCCATGTAGACGGAGGCCCCATCGCTGTTTTAGTAAAGGTCATTGTCATTGTATGAGGGTTACCGAGAGAATCGTAGATCTGACTGGTAGTATTGTACGTAGTTGCTACGGCGCTGTTACCGTCAAGGTTTCCGTTGTAGAGTATATTCCTTGTAGGACCTGCAAAACTGTCAACACCTATAGGTATGTTTATCGGTACAAGCTGGGTCGTATCTATAACCAGCTCACCTGTAACAGGGTCAGGTATAACGCCATATCCCATTACTTTGTGGCCGAAAGCATCTACCAGATTATTCTGTGAATCAAGGGTGAAGGAACCGTCTCTTGTATAAAGATAATCTGTGCTTCCTGTTTCCAGACTCTGAAGAACAAAGAAACCATTGCCTTCAATAGCCATATCGGTGGATCTTCCTGTAGAAGTAAGATTGCCCTGCTTGAAATTCTGATCTACAGAACCAAGCCTTGTGCCGAGCCCAACCTGAAGGGGGTTGGAACTTCTCGTGGCACTTCTCAGGGTTGTGGCAAATACCTCTTTATAGGTTATTCTTGAACCTTTATATCCCGTAGTTCCTACATTTGCTATATTATTTCCTATAACATCGAGGCCGTTGCTGAAATTCCTGAGACCTGTAACGCCTGTCATAAGAGCTCTTAAACTCATAATTATTCCTCCTTTTTCAAAATTTCCCGAATTTGATCGGGATCATATTCATTTCCGTTCACAACTATTTTAGGAGAACCGTCCTGCATGACGACTTTTTCTACTGTACCTGTAACTTCCTTGCCTGAATCATCTTTTATTACCACAGTTTTATCTATAAAACTGGCAGCTTGATTAACCATCTGAAAGCTCATAAGTTTTTCAAAGGATGAATTCAGATTATTCATCTGTTCGAGTGAACTGAACTGTGCAAGCTGGGCGATGAATTCCGTATTATCTGTAGGACTGAGAGGATCCTGGTTCTGTAACTGTTTTATCAAAAGTTCCAGAAATTGATCTTTCCCCAGTTCATTTTTTGTACTTTTTACTGATGTTGCCTGTGTCTCAGATGTGCCGGTGCTGTTAGTAACACCTGTTACTGCATTTACCTGTGACATATTTATTCCTCCTTTTAAACAAAATAGTCCATCTGGCTCTTGTTGATTTTATTAGTTAATTGAGGGGAGTAATCTTCCCTGTCATTTTTTACTGGAGCAACATATTTTTTTTCATTGAAATCAGGCATATATTGCTGAAATCCTGAAGAAGATCTGTCTTCTGTAGAGACAGAGAAATTTCCCAGTTTAAGTCCCTGTTCTGAAAGCGATTCTTTCAACTGATTTAATTGTTCTGATAAAAGATCCCCTGCCTGTCTGGTCTGTGTGATAAATCTGGCTGATACCTCTCCAGTGGCAGCCAGGTTAACCTCTACCCGCATTTTGCCGAGATTTTCCGGCTCAAGTGTAATAGTTGCCATAGAGTTTTTATCCGTACTGTGCCAGTCAATTTTCTTTACTATCTGTGAAGGCAGATCGGCAGATGTAATAATTGTTTTAGTTTCACTGATATTTTTTGTATGATCATGATGGACCCTGTTATAAGTTATATGTTCAAGAGTCTTTTGTTGAAGGAGGAAAATATCCTGTTCTTCTTTCCCTGAAGTATCGGTATTTTTATATTCTCTTTCTTTCCCTGAATTTTTATGAACTTTTACCGCCTGTTCCAGAGAAGATACGATAGAATTTGCTTCTGATACAATATCTGATAAATTCTTTTTTTTATCGGAAGAAGGATCTGCTTTTCTGTCAAATAAATTCAACAGATCCTGTACTTTTGCCAGAAACGGCGATTTTTCGATAATGCCTTCCAGGTCTTTATAATCCGATTTCTTTATAATATCTTTAAGAGTATCACCGGATTCTAAAAGTTGTGAAAGTAATTCTTTGATAGATGAAACTGTATCAGGCAATTCTTCTGATGTACCTGCTGAATTTATTAAATCTTTAAGAGATTGAGAGACTTTTTCCAGAAGTTCTTTAAAACCTTTATCTGTCATAATATTATCTTTAAGAATGGTTTCTGAAAAAACATTTACCACATCAGATGGATTCTGTATCTTCTCTGCTACAGGGAACTCCTCTGAAGATATAGAATTATCCTTCCCGAATTTTGATATGATACCGGCCAGCTCTCTGTCAATGGAACTCTTCCCCTGAAGACCTGTCACCATATCAGCCAGTTCCTTATTCATAGAACTATTATTTTGAAGTTCTGTCAGAATATCAATCAGTTCCTTATTCATAGAACTATTATTTTGAAGTTCTGTCAGAATATCAGTCAGTTCGCCGTTCATAGAACTATTATTTTGAAGTTCTGCCAGAATATCAGTCAGTTCGCCGTTCATAGAACTATTATTTTGAAGACCTGTCAGAATATCAGTCAGTTCCTTATTCATAGAACTATTATTTTGAAGTTCTGCCAGAATATCAGCCAGTTCGCCGTTCATAGAACTATCATTTTGAAGTTCTGTCAGGATATCTGTCAACTCTTTATTAATAGAACTATTATTCTGAAGTTCCGCCAGTATATCAGTCAAATCTTTATTAAATGATGTGGAATTACCTGAAATGCCATCTATTGTTCTTTCCCCTGATTTTGCTTCTATGGTATTTCCGTCATTTTTAATAAAATTCTTCAGCTGATCAAGAAATCCTAACTGTGCTGCAAAATAGAAAAATGGATCTGCCATAAGTTTTTCCATATCTTTTTCATCATCTGTAATGGTTCTTTCGGAACTTTCCCCTTTGAAAGACGTGCTTTCTTTCTCATTTAATTTTTCTCTAAGAATATTACGAAAAGATACCATTGTGTCAGAGTGAACGTTTTTTTCAGTACTTATATCTCCTTTCCCTGTAAGATTGAGCATCTGTACCAGACCTGCGTTTATATTCATATCGCACCTCCCTGAACAGTTATCAGTTACCAGTTACCAGTTACCAGTTATATTATATAGATACAAATTACTGGTTACTGGTTACTGTTTCCGTTTCTTCCGCCTGTTTTTTCTCCAGTATTTTAATACTTATTACTCCTGCTCTTTCAGGAGCGAAAGCTGTAAGGATTTCAGCTACTACTTTAGGTTTCATGGCAGAAAAGATATTTATTATTATATCGTCATCGAATTTTGCCAGTATAAGAGCAGCCTGCTTCGGTTCCATAGAAGTATATATCTGTGCCAGTTCTTCATACCCTTCAGGAGAATATTCTTTTTTCCCTGTTGCCGGATAGGATATCTTATTTTTATCCTGTGTATTTCCTATGAAAGCATCAAGATATCTATCGTCATGGGGCATAATTTTATTTTTTATTTCATAGTTATTATCTTCCAGTTTATATTTTTGAATATCTCCTTTTTCTTCAGGTATAAGAGTTTTTACCATATATTGCCTGTCTAGCCCCAGTGTGTTTGAAACATAAGGTATATCTGAGATATAATAAGATACTTTTGAACCTATCTGGAATGTATTTGTTTTATACAACCAGATAAAGGCCCCTGATGCAGCAATTAATATAATAAGTAAAAACACCGCTATTAATTTCAAATCAGTTTCCTCCGGTGCTGCCAAACATACCGATAAGGGATGATATTGTATCGGAATATCTGGGTTTTTCTTCAACCTTCTGTTTCAAAAAATTCA
>DAIOEN010000330.1:0-4114 GCA_036746235.1 Vulcanimicrobiota bacterium
TTATGGAAAAAGCTCTGGAGGAACAGGTTCAGGCAGGGCAGATTTTATCTGAAGGACTTACTAAAGGGCTGAGGATGCTCGGAGAAAAATTTTCTTCAGGTGAACTTTTCATACCTCATATGATGATTGGAGCAGAAATAGTTCAGAACTGCGTGAAAATCCTTGAACCCCATCTGTTAAAATCAGGAGAAAAGGCGCAAAAAATGCCTGTCGTTATAGGAACGGTAGAAGGAGACCTTCACGATCTGGGAAAAAACCTTGTTGTAACAATGTTACAGGCTTCGGGATTTCCTGTAATTGATCTCGGCAGGGATGTGCCTAATATGGAATTTGTTAAGAAAGCCAGAGAAGTAAAACCATGTATTCTCTGCATGTCTGCTCTTATGACCACTACTATGATAAGGCAGAGAGAGGTAATAGACAGCTTAAAACAGGAAGGTATCAAATCGGAAGTTAAAGTTCTTATAGGAGGGGCGCCGATTTCTTCCGAATGGGCAAGAGACATTGGAGCAGATTCTTACGGTGAAGATGCTATGGAAGCTGTGGCAGAAGCAGAGAAAATGGCTGTTTAAAAAGAGGAGGTTTATTATGGAACAAAAAGAAATGAATGAAAGATTTGAACAGATAGACAAAAGATTTGATAAAATTGAAATAGATATAAGTGGCCTTTCTTCTATGTTTAAACTTATGATAGAAAAACTGGATAAAATGGATAAAAAACTTGATAGAATTAATATAAAGGTTGAGAAAAATTCCTGGACATTAAAAGAGCTTGAATGCAGGGTAGAGGATGTGGAGGCAAAATTTGCAACTACATAATTGAAGATTACAGGAAATTTCATTAATTGATTCTATGTATAATTTTCGCGTCACGCGTTACGCGTCACGCGTCACGATAATTAAAAGGAGAATTTGTTTATGAGACCGGTATGTTCTATTTTAACAGAAGATGATATAAAGAAAATCGTTAAATCGGCATTTGAATTACTTGAAACAAAAGGCGTAGTAGTTCATAACAGAAAAGCTCTGGAAATTTTTGAAGCAGGCGGAGCGAAAGTAGATTATTCCAGCGAACTTGCCCTTATACCGTCACATGTTGTAGAAAAAGCTCTGGAACTGGCTCCCGGAAATATAAAACTTTATAATAGCGAAGGACAGACTGCTATGGATCTCGGAGGATATAATGTCCATTATGATCCCGGCTCTGCAGCCATTAATTTTCTGGATCACAGTACAGGAGAGGTAAGAAAACCTGTCACAAAAGATTTTGTCGAGTTCATACAGATTGTGGAACAGCTTAAATATATAGATGCCCAGAGTACTGCTTTAGTCTGTGTCGATGTTCCTGAAGAAATTGCCGATCGTTACAGGCTCTTTCTTGCTTTAAAATATGGGAAAAAACCTGTTATAACGGGAGCTTTCTCTATAGATGCTCCTTCTGCCATGTATGAAATGCTCTGCCTTCTGTCCGGAGGCCCGGAAGCACTCAGAGAAAAGCCCAGGGCTATTTTTGACGTATGTCCCTCTCCTCCTTTAATGTGGAGTGATGTTACGAGCCAGAATTTAATAGATTGTGCCAGATGGGGCATACCTTATGAACTTGTATCCATGCCTCTTGCAGGTGGAACGTCTCCTGCAACTCTTGCAGGAGCTCTGTTACAGCATACTGCAGAAAATCTGAGCGGAGTCACACTCGGTCAGCTTGCCTGTCCGGGGGCAAAAGTAATTTACGGAGGTTCTCCTGCCATATTTGATATGAGAAAAGGCACAACACCTATGGGTGCTATTGAAACAATGATGCTGGATTCTTCCTATAATCAGATAGGGAAGCACCTCGGTCTTCCCACTCATGCCTATTTAGGCATGACAGATGCAAAGGTACCTGACAGTCAGTGCGGTGCAGAGTCTGCCCTTGGTATAATACTCGGAACCCTTGCAGGTGTTAATGTCATATCAGGACCCGGTATGATGGATTTTGAAAGCTGTCAGAGTCTTGAGAAACTTATCCTTGATAATGAACTGTGCGGAATGGCCAGAAGGCTTACAGGAGGTATTGACACTTCCGATGAAGCAATAGCCCTGGATATTTTAAAGGAAGTCGGTCATGAAGGTAAATTCCTCACTCACAGACACACACTGAAGTGGTTTACTAAAGAGCAATTTATTCCTTCTCCTGTCATAGATCGTTCTACCAGAAGGGAATGGGCCGATAGCGGAGAAAAGAGCTGCAGAGAAAGATCGAAAGATATGATAGATAAATTGCTTAAATCAGCTAAAGGTAAAGTAATAGATAAAGAAACAGAGAAAAAATTGAATGATATTATGTTATCACAGAAAGGTTTTCCTGAGAAATTAATAGAAGGGTAATCAGGTAACGCATAACGCGTAACGGGTATGTCCACCCACTCGTTACGCGTCACGCGTCACGCGTCACGCCTATATGATTTTTAATGATTTTTTCCATCTCTTAAAACAATACGGAAATATAAGAAAATGTGTTCACTGTGAAGCCTATGAGCATGCCATGTCTCATATGAGTGAAGATGCACCTGCGTATTTGAATGAAGATTGGAACAGTAATGCTATAGTTATTAAAACAGAGGTTTACGGGTTTGTAAACTGTGAAGTCTGTCCTCCTGCAGTAATACTCGGTGAGTATCTTGAAAAGAGGCATAAAAGAAAGGCCTGGAAAAAGAAGAAACTTTTGGATAGTGAAAAGTGAGCAGTGATCAGTGACCAGTGACCGGTGACCGGTGACCGGTGAGTCATTAAATAGCCTTCACTCTTCACTCTTCACCCTTCACGCTTCACGCTTTCTTCTTCTTTTTCTTATCCCATTGAAACCATGACGTTACAGAGTGTTTCATCGTTTTCCAGAATACCTTTTCTCTTATCTTTAAGAGTGCCTGTCTTGCCGCTTCCTGTTCAGCTTCTTTTTTATTATCTCCTTTACCCTGGCCGATTTCTTTTCCGTTTACGGAAACAGATACATTGAAATGTTTACAGTGTTCCGGTCCGTCTTCTTTTATTACCGAATATTCCGGCACGGATTTATATTCCTTCTGTGCTATTTCCTGGAGGGCAGATTTATAGTTATAATATTTTCCCGTAGTAAGTTCTGATAGTTCATCAAGAACATTTCTTTCTATAAATCTTTTTGCGCTCTCCCATCCTCCGTCACGGTACAGGGCTCCTATAACACTTTCGAATGCGTCTGCAAGGACTGATTTGAGTTTCCTTACATTTTCACCTTTTTCCAGCTCTTTACCTATAAGGAGAAACTCCTTCATTTCCAATTTTTCTGCCAGCCTTGAAAGGGTGTCGCCGCAGACGAGAAAACCTTTTAATTTTGTAATCTGTCCTTCATTGTGATTCGGATATTTATTAAAAAGGAATTCCACTACAACCAGGTCCAGCACTGCATCTCCGAGCAGTTCGAGTCTTTCGTTGCAGCTTACATGATTCCACCCTTTTTCATCTGCATAAGATTTATGTATCAGTGCATTATGTATAAGAAGTTTATCGTTGAAGCGATAATCTATTTTACGTTCAAATCTGCACAGTTCCAACTGACGTTTTGCCGATATACTCATATCAGTGACCAGTGAACAGTGACCAGTGATCAGTGAGATTTTGCTCACTGTTTACTGCTCACTGTTCACTGTTTTTTCCCCTCCTCGCATTTTTTACAAATTCCGTATATTTCCAGCTTATGATAGAGAGATTTAAAATTATTTTTTTCAGCCATTTCAAGTTGAAGTCTTTCAATCTGAGGATGGTGAAATTCATGGATTTGCCGGCATTTTATACATATAAGATGATCATGATGGGTATGACCGTACACATGTTCATACCGTGTCTGACCGTCTCCGAACATTCTTTCCTGTGCCAGATTGCATTCACAGAGTAATTTCATCGTTCTGTACACTGTAGTATAACCTGCTTTTATCCGTTTCTTCCTTAATATAGTATAAATTTCATCTACAGTCAGATGTTTTTCTATGGAGAAAAAAATATCTGCTATTGCCTGCCTCTGCTGTGAAACATTAAGGTTATGATCATTTAAATATCTTATAAAAATTTCTTTTTCAATCGCTTTTGTTAATAAAGTCAA
>DAIOEN010000330.1:4214-5890 GCA_036746235.1 Vulcanimicrobiota bacterium
TTTACAGGCATTTTATCATAACCGAGTTTTTTGTAAAGCTTCAATCTTTTCTTTGCCTGAGGTGAGAATGAGACTCCGTCTGCACCATAAATTTCTTTTGCTATTGTTTCAATCTTTTCTTCTATTGAAATGCTCAGGTCATAGAGGAAACGGAAATTATTCGGTTTCTCACAGGCTTTTACAACGGCTTCTGCCAGTTCTACAGCACCTTCTCCGCCTTTTGCCCAGCACTGAGATTCTGCTGTAAAATCTGCTCCCTTTTCTATGGCTATTCTCTTTACTGCTTCCACTTCTTCCTCTCTGTCGGAGGTAAATCTGTTTACGGCAACTACTGCCGGTATGCCATGCTTTTTTACTATCTCTATATGTTTTGCAAGATTTTCACACCCTTTTATAAGGGCAGGCATATTCAATTCTTCAATCTTTTCCTGTGGAAGAGGCACTCCCGGTTTTGCAATATAGGCTCCTCCATGCATTTTTAGTGCCCTTATGGAGGCAACTATGACTGCTGCATCAACCCTGAGACCTGAAAGTCTGCATTTTACATTTATTAATTTTTCAAAGCCGCAGTCAGAGCCAAATCCGCATTCTGTTACAACATAATCGGCAAGTTTAAGAGCAACCATATCTGCAAGGGCGGAATTATTTCCATGGGCTACATTTGCAAAGGGGCCTCCGTGGATTATTACAGGCGTATTTTCTGTGGTCTGTACCAGATTGGGCTTTATGGCTTCTTTCATAAGAACAGTCATGGCACCTGCTGCTTTTATATCTTCAGCAGTTACAGGTTTCCCGTCAGGCGTAAACCCTACAACCATTTTAGAGAATCTTTTTCTCAGGTCGAAAAGTCCTGTAGTAAGGGCAAGTATTGCCATGGTTTCAGACGCCACTGTTATATCATAGCCTGTTTCCCTGGGAATACCGTTCTGACTCCCTCCGAGGCCTGTAATAATATTTCTGAGTGCTCTGTCGTTCAGGTCAACACATCTTCTTATAAGTACATTCTGCGGGTCAATATTTAATTTATTTCCGAGAAGTATGGAAGTGTCGGTCATAGCTGCAAGGAGATTATGGGATGTTTCCACTGCATGACAGTCACCTGTGAAATGGAGGTTTATCTGTTCCATAGGAAGAACCTGTGAATAACCTCCTCCGCATGCTCCTCCTTTTATACCGAAGGTCGGACCTTTTGACGGCTGGCGGCTTGTATTACAGACTGATTTGCCGATCCTCGCAAGTCCCTGCCCCAGGCCGAGAGCGGTAACAGTTTTACCTTCTCCGAGAGGTGTCGGAGTAATGGCGGTAACTGCTATGAATTTCCCTTTTTTACTTTCCTTCAGTCTCTCCAGTATGGAAAGAGAGATTTTTCCGATGTGTTTTCCGTAAGGTTCCAGTTCGTCTTCCAGAATACCGAGTTTTTCCGCTATGTCTTTTACAGGTTTCAATGTAGCTCTCTGAGCTATTTCCAGATCGTTCAGCATGTGTTAAATTCTCTCCTTTTTTATCTGTGATAAATATTACATGACGCGTAACGCTTAGTACCGCTCCAAATAAGTTCGTAACCATTTTATCAGCTTCTGCCTGACAGGCTCTTACGAAGAAAAATAATTTGCCTTATATCATTTGTTTTACAGACAATAAATTAACCCTTATTTAATTTTTAATACTATATAAAA
>DAIOEN010000331.1:0-5877 GCA_036746235.1 Vulcanimicrobiota bacterium
CATACATGAAGCTACAAGAAGACCTCCGTTACTTCCTCCCTGAATGGCAAGTTTTGTCGGAGATGTATATTTATGTTCAATAAGATACTCCCCTGCTGCTATAAAATCGTCAAAACTATTCTGTTTATTCTGAAGCATTCCTGCTTTATGCCATTCTTCTCCATATTCTCCTCCTCCTCTGATATTTGCCACAGCATAAATGCCTCCCTCTTCAAGCCATGGCAGAACATGAGTTAAGAAAGCCGGAGTTCTGCTAATAGAAAATCCTCCGTAACCATAAAGTATGACAGGGTTATTACCGTCAGGAACAAGTCCTTTTTTATATATAATAAACATAGGCACAGATGTGCCGTCTTTTGATTTATAAAATATCTGTTTTGTTTCATAAAGTGAAGAATCGAATTTTATCTCAGAACTGCGGAAGAGATTTAATTTTTGTTCAATGAAATCATAACGATATATGTTTGTAGGATACAGAAAAGATGTAAAAGAAAAAAACAGTTCTTTATCATTCATCTTACCATACAAAGCTCCTATAGAGCCGGGAAGAGGGAGTGGTATTTCACTTATAAAAGTCCCTGACATATCATATATATTTAAAAGAGAACATACATCATGCATGTATTCTATAACAAATTGATTGTTTACAGTAACAACAGATGACATATTATCGGACTGTTCCGGCACAATTACATGCCAGTTTTTTCTGTCAGGCTTATCAATATCAATAGAAATAATCTTACCTTTAGGAGCATCAAGATCAGTTTCAAAATAAAATTTAGAACCACTGTTATCTATAAAATCATAAGATGCATCTGCTTCATCAAGGAGTCTTATAAAATCACCATCACTGTCTGTTCTGCGATAATAAACACGATTTTGCTTGGTAGTGCCACACGATACATGTAACACAAGATATTCCCCGTCATCTGTTATAAAAGGATAAAAACCCATTTCTTTACAATCAGGTCTTTCATAGACCAGTTTATCTTCTGATTGAGGAGTATCAAGTTTATGCCAGTATACACGGTTGTATTTAGTCTCATCTTCTTTTGCCACTGTTCCGGGGTCAGGATAACGGTTATAGTAAAAGCCGGAATTGTCATGTTTCCAGGCAATTCCTCCGTTTCTTGACCATTTTATAATTTCATTATAATCTTTTCCCGTGTCAATATTGCGAATCTTTATTTCCTGCCAGTCACTTCCTGAAGTAGAAAGGCCGTAAGCAATAAGAGTTCCGTCATTACTATAAGATAGTCTGTTAATAGATACAGTACCGTCTTTACTGAATTCATTTGGATTCAAAACAACAACAGGTTCACTGTCGAGATTTTTCTGCATATAAAGAACATAATGGTTTTGAAGACCGTCATTTTTATAAAAGAAATATCTGTTTCCTTCTTTATGAGGAACTGAATATTTCGGGTAATTCCAGAGTTCTGCAAGGCGATTTTTAATATATTCTTTTTCACTATTAGTATTTAAATAATCAAAGGTAAGTTTATTTTCCTCCTCTACCCAGGACATTGTTTCTTTTGAATCAGGGTCTTCAAGCCAGCGATACGGGTCAGAAACCTCCGTGCCATAATAATCATCTGTTACATCATCCATTATGGCAGACGGATAAATAAATTTTGCATTGATTGGACAGGTCATAATTATTATGAGTATGAAAAGCAAAAATCTCTTTATGATCATTATAAATCTCTCCTTATTTATTTAGATCGTGACGCGTAACGCGTTACGCGAGGATTATACATATATTGTTATAAAAAACATAATACCTGCAGGTAAACGTATAATTATAAAGTATAATAACATCTATAAAATAAATATGCAATAAAAACCTATGACATACAGAGAAAGAGTTATAAACACACTTAATTTCAAAACATCTGACAGAATTCCGATGAATTTTTCCTGTACTGAAAATTTTCAAAAAAAATTCTGTACATATTTTAATATAAAAGAAGAAAAAATAATTTCAAATCCTCTTGTAAACCATGTAAGTTCTGACATACTGGAAAAACTGCACTGTGATTTCCGGACAGTGAGCCCTGTTTATAAAGAAAATTCCCCGTTAGACCTCTTCCCCGCCGGTGAAGATTTAAAAAAAGCGGATATTCCGGAGGTTATATCTTACAGGTGGCCGGAAGCGGATATGTTTGACTACAGCACTGTCAGGGAACAATGTGAAGCCTATAAAGATTACTGTATAATCACAGGCAATCCCGGCACAGGCGATTTTCTTTATAAAGCAGGCTCTATCTATGGCATGGAAGATATGTATATGGGACTGATACGACATGATCCGGTACTTATAAAAATTTTCGAAAAAATTTCGGATTTTTATTATGAATATAACAGGCACATCTTCGAAGCAGGAAAAGGTATGATAGACATAGTTTTTTACGGAGATGACTATGGAGGTTACCATGGATCACTCATAGGTGAACAAACATTCAGGGATATACTGAAACCTTACTGGCAAAAACATTTCACCCTGGCCAGGCGGTATGGTTTAAAAATAATGTTCCACTCCTGTGGATCTATAAAAAATTTATTACCTGTTCTCCATGAAACAGGTGTGGATATAATAGATCCTCTTCAGACAGACATAAAGAACATTAATCTGGAAGAATTAAAGAACAATTTTCACGGGAAAATAGCCTTTCATGGAGGCATATGCCTCGAAAAACCTTATAAAAATACAGATGAAATCAGAAAAGAAGTGAGAAGGGTTTTATCTGTTATGTCAGACAGAGGAGGTTATATTATGGCACCGACTACGATAGTTACGGAAAATATCCCTGTAGAATATGTAATGGCTATGTATGAAGAAGGTTTTAACTGCAGATAAATTATTTAGATAAATTACTTCTTCATAATTTTCATATAAAGCTTTATTTTACGCCATTAAAAATGAAAATTCCTATACCCTTAAATTAATCCTTTTCCCAGAAGGTCTGCATTTTTAAAAAGGTGAAAGAAGCAGACCAGGACATGAGGAGTATGCCGCTTAAACTTTCCATGGCAGTAAGAAAACGAACCGGCCCTACAGGGGTCATGTCTCCAAAACCTATGGCAGTATATACTATAGAAGAATAGTAGAGGTAATCCATAAAATCTCCATGGAAATCACCATGAAAACAACTGATAAGATCATAATGGTCGATCAAGATATAGGCCACTCCATACATCAATATTTCAAGCATATGGGTTAAAAACAGCCAGAGAACAAGAATAACGACCCTGATACGTGATTGAGTTTTAATTGCAGTTAAAACTTTTGATAAAAGAGTAAGCGATTCATAATGTATCACTATAGCAATTACAACAAATATAAAAGAAATTAAACAGAACATTTTTTACAACCATTCTATCTTCTACTTCATATTATTCCTGTTCATCACAGAAATCACTAAAATCCCCGTCTATTTTCTATATAAATTTTTAAAAAACCTTCTACATGGTAAAATTTATACTATTATCAGATAACCTGAAAAAATCCAATAAAAAATTAACAAAATTTTAACATCCATATAATTGCACCTTACGGCAGAACATGTTAAAGTATAAAAGAGATTATTCTGCCATAAAGAGAGGTATATTTATGAAAATCAACAGTAGTCTTCTACAGGTTACAGGTTTAAAATATCAGGCAAAAACAATCAAAACCAAAAATACAGAACCTGTGGAACCGGAAAATAAAGTTATTCTATCAGGTAAAATCTTCCAGAGTGAAGAAACTTCCGAAAAAATGCCGAAACTGATAGAACTTCCTCGATGCGGAAAATATCAAAGAAGCAAAACCTTTACAATGGAAGACGGGAAAGGCTCCACTATAACAGGTACTAAAAAAGCCGGGTCTTCATCACCTGTAGCACTTGCCATGTTCGACACAGAAAAACCGGATATTTCAGAACATACCTCTTTATTAAATAAAATAAAAAAATTCACCCTTAATCTCACAGGCAGGATAGCCGGTCATTTAATACCATCTACCATACTGGACGATGTCCCTGACGGAAGACAGGACAGAAATTATTCCTGCGGAGCAGTTGCACTTCAGACAGTACTTACCTACTGGAAAGGGCAGGAATATTTTGAAGAAGAGCTTATAGAACTGCTCCATACAACAGAGAATGGTACTTTACCGGAAGATATAGTCAGGGTAGCTAAAGAAGAAGGACTTTCTGCAGAACTTAAAGAACATATGACCATAGAAGAACTGGAAAAACTGGTTGGCGAAGGAATACCTGTCATTGTAGACGGCCAGGCATGGCGTGATGATACAGATAAAGAGAAGCCATGGACAGAAGTGTGGGAATCCGGTCACTATATGGTTGTTATAGGATTTGATAAAGAGAATGTATATTTCGAAGATCCTTCACTTTTCGGTAGCAGAGGTGTTATGACCAGAGAAGAATTCAATGATCGGTGGCATGATTACGAAGGCCCCATACCATTCAATGAAAAAACAGCCAGAGTATACCATCACATGGGTATAGTCATAAAAGGTGATAAGCCGACACCGCCGCCGGAGTTTGTTCATATAGATTGATAATTTATATAAAGATGTTTTACCATGAGATGCTTTTATTTTATTAGATATTTTCTGCTATTGTTATTTTATTCGTGAATAGCAGGTTAGCTATCTTCTACTCACGACTCACGACTCACTGATTATAGAGTTTTTATAAAGAGGAGATTTTTTATATGAATGATCATGAAAAGCCTGCCATGCGAATAGGAGATTTTGAAGAAGAAAGGCAAAAGATCATAGAAGAATATAAAAAAGGTCCCTATTTAAAAACTATAGCAGATTATGCAATGGAGAAAAAAGAGGGAAAAAAGAAAAAGGAGAAAGGGAAAAATGAAGATAAACAATCAGAATCATGAAGGTATGCACATAGGAAAACTTTCGGAGCAGAGAGACAAAATATTAAAAGAAGTTTGCCTTGATAAAGATAAAATGGATTCCTTTATGAAAGACGAAAATGGAAAAGAAGAAAAAATATCTATTAAACTGGATATGAATAAGCTCAACATTTTAAAAAGCTCCGGTTCCGAAAGAGACAGTGGCGAAGGTACATCCCATAAAGAAATATCTGTAGATTTCGGAGACATAAAAGGAACTCTTACCAGGGTAATGCAGAGATTCAATGCAAAAGACGGCACTGTAAGCAGTCTGGATATGGATGGTTATATGATCCCGGCAAATGAAGGTCATATATCACATATGTGTCTTACTTACGGCCTTTACCACAATGTAAAAGAAAATTATCTGGAAGCAATAAAAACCTTCGTATCAAAGATGCCATCTGCAAAATTTACTGTTCTCACTACAAATGAATCAGACAGAGAAGAACTGAAGAGTTATATAGAAAAACTGGCAAAAGAGCAGATAATTACCAATCCTGAAAGGGTTAATATAGTTAATTCCGAGGAAAACCTTTCTATATGGGCCCAGGATTCGGCTCTTGTTGTCGGGAACAGGGTTATAGAACAGGACAGAATAGGCTTCCCGGGTGCAGGTGATAAAACTGTAGCAGAACAGGTGGCAAAGGCAAATCGCGGAGTAAAGTATGATAAGATGGAAGGTATATATATTGACGGAGGCAATCAGCTTGCCACAGATGATAAACTCTTTGTAGGAGCTGATGCCATAGCCTTTATGGTAAATAATATGAAGTCTTATCCGAAGAAATACAATAAAATAATCAGCGAACTGAAGATAGAAGGAGCAGATAAAATCAGTAAAGAAGAACTTGCCAAATTGATGCTTGACAGAACATTTCCACATCAAAAGGTCATTATAGTAGGTTATCAGGGAGAACAGCCTGCTTTTCATATAGATATGGCTATGACACCTCT
>DAIOEN010000332.1:0-5801 GCA_036746235.1 Vulcanimicrobiota bacterium
TGTTTTACAGACAATAAATTAACCCTTATTTAATTTTTAATACTATATAAAAAACGAATTTTTCTTCTCCAGAGCCTGCCAGGCAGAAGCTTTTTACGGATACCCTTTTATCTGTTACGGTACTCAGGGACTGTAAGAAAATAACTCTGGCAATTTATGGTTATTTTCCTCGCGTAACGCGTAACGCGTAACGCGTCACGATTGTAAATATGATAAGGTTATTTTTTTACAACCCCTTATGACCTGATGCCTGTAACCGACTGAAGTTCTAACCACATAACCTGAGGACTTCCGAAGCAATCCTTTCAAGAGGAAGAATTTTATCCACTCCCCCTAATTTAATTGCTTCATTTGGCATTCCAAAAACAACACAGGTAGCTTCATCCTGGGCGATATTTATGGAACCGGCATCTTTCATTTCCTTCATACCATGAGCCCCGTCATCTCCCATACCTGTCATGATAACGCCTACGGCATTTTTACCTGCATATCTTGCTGCAGAACGAAATAATACGTCTACTGAAGGACGGTGACGGCTCACGAGAGGCCCGTCTTTTACTTCCACATAATAACGGGCACCGCTCCTTTTTAGAAGTGTATGTTTATTACCGGGAGCTATAAGAGCACGTCCGCGCACTACTGTATCATTATCGGCCGCTTCTTTGACTGTTACGCGACATATGCCATCGAGACGTTTTGAAAAAGCTGCAGTAAAATGTTCCGGCATATGCTGTACAATAACTATTCCGGGAGAATCAGCGGGCAGAGCTTCAAGGAAAACTCTCAGAGCTTCTGTACCTCCTGTAGAAGCGCCCACTACAGCAACCTTTTCGGTAGTCTGAATCATGGCACTGGACGTAGGTTTTGCTATGACTGCATCGGCAGTAAGTTTTGGCGCAATAGTCTGCGCACCGGGAGAAATCCTTCTTAATCTGGCTACAGAAGCAGCTTTAACTGCATCACATATCTGCATTTTTGATTCTTCCAGAAACTGTTTGACTCCCAGCTTTGGCTTCTGTATTATTTCTACTGCTCCATATTCAAAAGCCTTCAATGTAGTCTCACAGCCTTTTTCCGTAAGACTTGAACACATAACAACAGGTATGGGATGCTGGCTCATCAATTTACGTAAAAATGTAATACCATCCATACGGGGCATTTCTACATCAAGGGTTATGACATCAGGCACTTCTGTATTCATTTTTTTAGCCGCTACATACGGATCTGATGCGGCACCAATTACTTCTATTTGCGGGTCAGAAGATAATATATCCTGAAGTGTCTGTCTGACCACAGCAGAATCATCAACTATAAGAACTTTAATTTTATTTTTCATATTATGAATTATCTCCGTTGAATTAAATCTATAAAAAATTATAAATTGACATGTTTTTTATAATTTTTATAGACTACAACGTTGTTGGCATTATACCAACCTTATCCATTCTGGTATTAGATCAATTTTTCAACTGAACTAACTCCCAGTAGCTTTTTTAATTCTTAATCTTTAGCACGGTGCTCATTTGCACCATTAGCTAATTAATTATATTATTATTTAAAACTACAAAATAGTCAATAGTTATTTTCTATTTTTTTGCTAACACTTCTTAACTTTTTTTAAGCCTTTTTAATAATACTTCTCCTGTATGAGTGTAAAAAAATATTTTACGTCCCCTTTTCCCGCCTGTATCGGAAACGAGTAATCTTAAATTCTCTTCTTTTATGGTATTCATGGCAACCTGAGTATTCTGCTGTCCCACTGTTAATTTATTTTCACTGTCGTTATTGAAGGAAAACATATCAGATCCTCCAAATAATTTAACTTCAATTTCACCGGTTTTAATTCCATAATTTGCTAATTGTGATACCATATAACTTATAGAATAATCAACATATTTAAAAGGTTCATTTTTATTTTCTTTGATGCCATATCTGTTTTTATTATATACAGGCAGAGCACCGTGACATATGGCACCTATTTTGAATCTATAGTTAAACATAGTCACAGATATACATGAACCAAGTACCGTAGCCACTAAAGTCGGTTTTTCTGCAATATATATTTCCCCTGCTTTTAAATGAATAACAGGCAATGTAGTTTCTAAAATATTCATTCTAATTTCCTGTAGATTGTGGGTGCTACCTGAACCAGTGGTATACTGAGTCCGTGAAGTGTTTCCGAGTGACCCATAAAGAGATATCCTCCGAAGGTCAACTGTTTGTAAAATTTATTTAACAGTCTTTCCTGAGTTGTTCTGTCAAAATAAATTATTACATTACGGCAGAAGATTATTTCCATTGGTTCTTCTATACCGAAATTACTGTCCATAAGATTGAGTCTTCGAAACTTAATGAGAGCCCTTAATTCAGGAACAATCCTTACGAATTTTTTATTTTTATCTTTATTTTTCATAAGGTATTTATGTTTTAATAAAACAGGTATTCCCTCAATTTTTTCCATCTCATAAATACCTTTTGCAGCTTTTTGAAGTACTTCTGTTGATATATCAGTTGCAAGAATAGTAAAATTAAATCCGCTGTATTTCTCTCCGAATTCACTCAAAACAATTGACAGGGTATAAGGTTCTTCTCCCGTAGAACATCCTGCACTCCAAACCCTGATTTTTCTTTGTACACCATGGACGGAAGAATTAATTAATTCAGGCAGTGCAGTCTGAGTTAAATAATCAAAATGGGCTGGCTCCCGGAAAAAATCTGTTTTATTGGTAGTAATAACATCAATCATATGAATAAGTTCAGTCTCAATACCATGGGGACTGAATATGTAATCACAGTATTCACTGAATGAGTTAATAGCAAGTACTTTAAGTCTTTTCCTTATACGGGCTTCAAGCATAATTTTTTTGTTCGGAGGAAGTTTAATACCTACTTCATTGTAGATAAAATCACTCAATATCCTGTAATTTCTCATGGACATAGAAGTAGAATATAAATCACCCTGTTGTTTTTTTGTATCGTTATCCATAATATATTCACCACTGTTAAAAAAATATATTATTATTCTACCTTATCTGATAATATTCTTCAATATGTATGTGGAATTTACTTCACTATGAAAGTTGCAGAAGTGGTGAAGGTTGAAGAGAAAAGCATATTCATTAAATGGTTACTGATTTACCCGGTGCTCTATTCAGTAAATAAAATTTTTCATGAAGGATAAAGTTGTTCAATGATGAAATAATATTAGACTCAATCTTTTCTATAATTTATTTTTTTGTCGTATATGACAGAAACGGTATTATGGATTGATTAGGAATTTATTTTAAAGGAGGGAAACTGTCAGGGATTTTTTAGAAATATGAGTGTGTTAGATGTTTTGTGTAACGTTACCGGGGAATAAGGATTTCACAGAGGCTTATACAAAATTTATGACACAACAGAAATTTTCCTGATATCTGTTATGAAAGTAATTATATGTGATCCCATTGACAAAGAATCTTTAGGTAAATTACAGACTCATAAAGGACTGGAAGTTGATGAGAAGACCGGTCTTGCTCCGGATGAACTCTTGAAAATCATAGGTGATTACCATGCAATGGTTGTAAGAAGTGCTACAAAAGTCACAGCAGATGTAATTAAAGAAGGGAAAAATCTTAAACTGGTAGTAAGAGGCGGAGTAGGTGTTGATAATATAGATGTAAAATGTGCGGAAGCAGCAGGTATTAAAGTTGCAAATACTCCCAATGCAAGTTCCATATCTGTAGCAGAAATGGCAATAGCCATGATGTTTGGCCTTGCGAAAAAGTTGACCTATCTGGATTCTTCTATGAAAAATGGCAAGTGGGTAAAAAAAGGTTATAAAGCAATGGAACTTTACGGGAAAACCGTTGGAATTATAGGTATGGGAAGAATAGGACAGGAAGTGGCAAGAAGGGCACTTGGCCTGGGCATGCATGTACATTTCCAGGATGTCAGATCTATTCTTACGTTTGATCCTACAGGTATTGGAACAGAACAGCATCCTATGAATGTCATACTTGAAGAGTCCGATTTCATAACACTTCATGTTCCTTTTATGAAAGAACATGGTCCATTACTCAAAGCAGAACATTTTGCAAGAATGAAAGACGGAGTTTTTATTATAAACTGTGCCAGAGGGGGAGTCGTTGATGAAAAAGCCCTGCTGGATGCACTGAAATCTGGAAAAGTAGCAGGAGCAGGTATTGATGTGTTCGAAACAGAACCTGCCTTCAGGGAAGAATTTAAAGAACTTGAAAATGTAATTCTCACCCCCCATGTAGCTGCTTCCACAAAAGAAGGCCAGGCCAGAGTTGGCAGTGAAGTGGCAAAGATAATTATAGATTTTTATGAAGCAAATAAATAAGTGAGCAGTGAACAGTGAACAGTGAACAGTGAACAGTAAAATTAGTTTATACTTAAAGATATAGTGTGTTGTTTAAAATTGATTCTTAGATATTTGGTTTTTAACTTAAGTTAAAAACTATTATAACTGATAACTGCTCACTGATAACTGTTCACTGAAAGAGGAGGCTTATATTATGTCCGTAGTAAAACCTTTCAGAGGTGTCAGACCTGCTAAAGGTCTGGAAGAAAAAGTGGCAGCAGTGCCATATGATGTAGTAAATTTTGAGGAAGCCAGGGAAATAGCTTTACCCAATCCCTGCAGTTTTCTTCATATAGAGAAATCTGAAATAGATCTTGATCCGGGTCTCCATATGCATGACAGGAAGATCTTTGAAAAGGCAAAAGAAAATCTCAAGAAGTTTATTGCAGAAGGCACCATGATAAGAGATGAAAAGAAATGTTATTATATATACCGCCAGATTATGCCCATAGGCGATAAACTTCATTCCCAGACAGGTCTTCTGGCAGGAGCATCTGTGGAGGAATATGAAAAAGATCTTATAAAAAAGCATGAACATACCAGGAAAGATAAGGAAGAAGAGAGAACCCTTCATGTAGATACGGCAAATGCAAATACAGGCCCTGTTTTTCTTGCCTATAAACAGAGGAAATCTATAGATGATATAGTTGAGAATATAACAGGCCAGAATCCTGATTATGATTTTACCGCCACAGACGGTATAAGACATACTCTATGGGTAGTATCTGATGAGAAAACAATCAATAACATTGCAGATGAATTTAAAAAGATAGATTGCCTCTATGTGGCAGACGGACATCACCGTTCTGCTGCCGCTACAAGAGTGGCTCAGAGGAGAAGAAGTGAAAATCCGCACCATACAGGAGAAGAAGAATATAATTTCTTCCTTTCCGTTATATTCCCTGCAAATCAGCTGTATATAATGGATTATAACCGTGCCGTGAAAAATCTTGCAGGTAATACACCTGAAGAGTTTATGGAGAAAATTTCCGAAAAATTTGATATAGAAAAAGTCGGAAAAGAGCCGTATAAGCCGGAGTCATTACATACATTCGGCATGTATCTGGAAGGTTCATGGTTTAAACTTTCTGCAAAGAAAGGCACCTATCCGGAAGAAGATCCTGTAGCCTCTCTGGATGTTGCCATACTTCAGGAAAATCTCCTCGAACCGATTTTAGGCATTAAAAACCCCAGGGAAGATAAAAATATAGATTTCATAGGTGGTATGAGGGGACTTAAAGAACTGGTGAAACTTGTAGACAGCGGTAAATTTAAAGTGTCTTTCGCCATGTACCCCACTTCTATGGAGCAGCTTATGAAGGTGGCTGATCAGGGGAAGGTTATGCCCCCCAAATCTACATGGTTTGAACCGAAACTGAGAAGCGGCATGGTTGTCCATCTGTTAGAAGATTAATAGTGAAAAGTGAAAAGTGAA
>DAIOEN010000333.1:0-5798 GCA_036746235.1 Vulcanimicrobiota bacterium
TCACATATTCCACGAATCAATTACATCTTTAAAATTTTCTTTTATCTTCAGAAGAATGGAAGGTAAATCTTTTTCCGTTATGCCCAGTTTCTGCCATGCAGGGGGATTAATATTACTTGCCAGTGGATCGGAGCTTGTGCCTAAAGCCATGGCTTTTGCTATCTGATTGCCTGTATACACACTGTATATGAGTAATTCTGCTTCTTCTCTGTTTTCCAGTTTATCAGTATAGGAAGCAAATTGTTCCGGATTATGATGAAGACTTATACTGCAGGCGAGTTCTTTAGGGAAATGCCATTTCTCTGCAATAAAACTGCCGAGGTCTGAATGATCAAAACCGAGTAATTCTCTTTCCGCTTCGCTCTCTGTTAGTAATTTATTTCCCTTTATCTTCTCTATTATCTTTTTTGTATCTTCAGGAAAATTAAGAAAAATAATTATCTTGCCAATATCATGAAGAATACCGCCCATAAAAGCTTTCTCCTGAATAAGAGGATTTTTCCCTGAGAGGAGTGATTTCGAAGCAATGGCACATCCGATACTGTGATGCCATAGTTTTTGAACATCAACGGATCGGTGAGTATTTCCGGCAAATATGCCTGATACTGAAACTGTTACCGCAAGATTCCTTATTGTATTGAAGCCAAGGACGGTGATGGCTTTTTTCAGTGTGCCTACCATGTATGAAAGTCCGTAATAACTTGAATTGGCAAGTTTCAAAATTTTTGCGGTAAGTGCAGGATCTCTTTCAATTATAGTATTTACTGCCTCTATCGTAACAGATTTGCTGTGGAGAACACGATTAAGATGAAGTAATATATCAGGCAATAAGGGAAGTTCCTTTATTTTTAGCGTGTTTATTTTATTCACTGTCAAGTTTCTCCTTTGCTTCTATCCTTAAAATTTCATTGAACAGAAGGAGATTCATTGAGTCAGAAGGGAAATCACGGAATCTTTTGAGAATTTTTTCTTTTATTGCTTCTTCTGCTTTTCTTATTTCTTCCGGTGAAAATTCCCGCTTTTTTCTGGCTTCTTCTACCGATACCCTGGTTATATTATAACGAAGAAGACTTTTTTTTAAAGAATCACTTACTGCCGTTCCTTTCGCCACAAGACGCTGTGAAGAAGAACTGTATATATCCTGTGCTATGACCATATCTTCTGTTATGTCTTCCAGGGAAATTATTTTCATTTATCAGACTCCTGTTTCTTTTTTCTTATAAAAATACCTTCCTTTGAAGGGTCCAGCAGAGAATAACGTTTTATGGCATTTATATATTTTTCATTCAATTCCGTCCCTTTCCATAAAAAAGGAAAACCGCTTCCGCTTACGATATCCCTTGAAAGAATCATGCCCGGTTTTAAATCTTCTATATGAAGTTCCTGTTCAAGAATATTCGTGGAAGGTAATTGTTCCTGATAAAGTTCTGTTGCTGCTTCTTCAATAAGATAATATAACTGGGGGTCAAATTTCCTTACCAGTTCCTCTTTTAATTTATTCATAGCAAATCTTATTACGTTATCTCCTCTGAATTTTCCCATGGCTTTATCCATAAAATCTGCTACTGCAATAATCCTTGAGCCTAGAGGTATATCTTTGCCCATCAATTTATCGGGAAAACCCTGTCCGTTAAATCTTTCATGGTGATGCCTTATAAGTATTCCCGCAGTTCTCAGATCTTCTACAGGATCAATAACTGCCTGGGCTCTTATGGGATGAAGTATATATTCTTTCATGTCTTTTGCTGTCATATCATCGAAATCTTTTGTAAGAAGAGGGTCGCTGAGACCGATTTTCCCTATGTCATGGAGCAGAGAAGCTATATTTATATTTTTTATTTCCTCTTCCGGCAGGTTCATTTTTTTCGCTATTTTTACAGACATTTCACAGACATTTTTAGAATGATTTCTGATAGAGGTGTTACGCAGTTCAATAAGCTTGGAAAAGGCTATGATTGTATCATCGAAATTTTCTTTCAATCTCTGGTTTTTAGCCACAATATCTACTGTCTGTTCCTGTACTATTTTAGCAAGTTTCATATTCCACTGTTTCAGCGCCTCGTTCTGCTTGCTTACAATTTCTGAAAGCCTCTGGTTTTCTTTAATGAGATTATATGTTTTAATGGCATCTTTTATAATACAGATTAATTCTTCATCATCCCAGGGTTTGGATATATATCTATAAGCTCCACCTCTGTTTATTGCAGCTATGGCAAGCTTTATATCAGAATAACCTGTAAGCATTATCCTTATGGTATCCGGCAATATCTTTCTTGCTTCTTCAAATAATTCCACTCCTGTCATGCCGGGCATACACATGTCTGAAACAATAACGGCAATGTCTTTTTTATCATTTATTACTCTCAGAGCTTCTTTCCCGGAAGAAGCGGTCGTAATATTCAGTCCTTCATCTTCCAGCAGCCTTCGCAGACTTCTTAATATATTTAATTCATCGTCAACAATTAATATTTTAGGAAGCATAGTTTCATTCATCTTTTATACCTCGTCGAAAACAAGTATAATACCCTTCTGCCCGTCAGGGCTCTCCATGAATACACCTCTGATTTTAATTTCTCTGTCGTTTAGTGACATTATTTCACATAGATATTTATTTTGAATAACCCTGTCTATAAAATTGTTTAAATCCTTCTTAAATATATCTTTTCTGTCTGTACCTACTATAATCCTTCCTGCGTCTCCGAAAAATTCCATCCCTTTTCTGTTACATTGCACAATCATATCATCACAATCTATACCTATTACACCTGCAGGTAACAGATCCAGTATATTCTGAGATCTCGTAAGAACTCTGTTCTGAAATATAAGTTCAGATGTCCTTTCTGAAACTATTCTTTCAAGATTTGCATTCAACTCCATAAGTTCTTTATTCTTTTCCCTGAGTTCCTCTGCAAGTTTCAGGTTTTTCTTGTTAAGATAATACCACTCTATGGAATTGGATATAGTAATTTTCAAATCATCATCGTTCCACGGTTTCGGTATAAATTTATATATTTGCCCTTCATTTATTGCTTCTACTACAGAAGCAGTATCAGCATAACCTGAAAATACAATCCTTACCGTATCAGGCCACCTGTGGAAAACATGGCGAAGGAATTCCACTCCGTTCATTCCCGGCATCTTATAATCACTTATTACCAGATGAACCGGATATTCACTCTCAATAATAGAAAGTCCCTCTTCTCCTGAATTTGCCGTAAGTATTTCATAATCATCATCTATAAAAAGCCTTTCTATGGCTTTAAGGACATTTTTCTCATCATCTACAAAAAGGATTTTTACAGGTTCGTTCATTATTATTTCTCCTGTCGTAACGGGTGGTAATCGTTATGCGTGACGCGTGACGCGTGACGCGTAACGGGCAGTTTCACTTTTCACTACTCGCTTCTACCGGTATCTTCACAGTAAACACAGTTCCTTTCCCTACTGTACTTTCTACTGTAATATCTCCCTTATGTTTTTTTATTATATCATAAATAATACTCAGGCCGAGGCCTGTACCTTTCCCTACTTCTTTCGTAGTAAAAAAAGGTTCGAAAATCTTATTTAAATATTCTTCTTTTATGCCGCATCCCGTATCTCCTATGGATATATATACAGAATTTCTGTCATACCATGTTTTTATAATAATTTCTCCGTATTTTTCTATAGCCTGAGACGCATTTACAAGTAAATTCATAAATACCTGTGTTAACTGCTGTGGATAACATAATATTTCCGGTATATCTCCGTATTCTTTTATTACCTCTGCTTTATATTTAATTTCATTCCATACTATATTCAATGTACGATCTATAGCTTCGTTTATATCTGCACGTCTGAGATCTGCTCCATCATCAATCCTTGAAAAACCTTTTAAATCCTGGACTATTTTTGCCACTCTTTCTGTACCGTCAAGAGATTCTTTAATCAGTTCCCTTATATCTTCTGTGATATAATCGATTTTTAACTTTTTTTTCTTTTCATAAAGTTCTTCAATAGATGGAGTTATCTTAAATTCTTTTATAACCTCCGATTGTCCTTTCATGAACTCAATGAATTTATTTATGTATTTTTCAAGGGATCTCAGGTTCCCTCCTATAAATCCTATAGGGTTATTAATCTCATGTGCTATTCCTGCAGCAAGCTGTCCAATGGACGCCATCTTTTCCGACTGAAGAATTCTTGACTGGGCAGATTTTAGCTCATTATAGGCAATTTCAAGCTCTTTTCTGGCTTTTTCCGAGCACTCCTTTTCTGCTATAAGTAAATGTTCCGTTTCCTTTCTTTTGGTAATATCACGGGCACTGGAGAGTATTGCTTTCTTGTCTTTATAATCGATAAGGCGGCAGTTTACCTCTGTCGGAATAACAGTTCCGTCTTTTTTTACATGGATTGTTTCAAAATAAAACTGGCCTTTTTCATGAAGTACTGAAATTATCTCCTCCAGTTTTAAGGCATCATCAGGGAGATGTATATCAGAACGTGTCATGTGTAAAAATTCTTCCCTCTTATATCCGAAGCGCTCGCATGCTATATGGTTTACTTCAAGAAATATGCCTTCAAGATCATAAATAAAAATAGCATCGTTTACATTATCAAAAAGTGTTCGGTACCTTTTTTCACTTTCAAAGAGTTCTTTACGGGTATTCTGTTTTTCAATTGCTCTCTTTACCATTATGAGCAGTTGTTCAATACTGTATGGTTTCTGTATATAACCATAGGCTCCGAGATTGATGGCTTCAACCACCGATTCCTGGGAAATATCACCTGTAAGAATAATAAATTCCGTATATTCTTCTTCTTTTTTTATCTCTCTCAATACTTCAATACCTGACATGTCTTCAAGCATAATGTCCAGAAGCACTAAATCAGGTATTTCCTCTTTTATAAGACTTATGGCTTTTTGCCCGCAATCAACTGCCAGTATTGAATAGCCGTAATAGACAAGTATATCCGAAAGGGTTTTTCTGATAGATGCTTCATCGTCTACTATGAGAATGGTATTCATTGTTCACCTCCCGGAAATATTAAGGTGAAAACACTTCCCTTTCTTCCATTACTCTCTACTTTTATTGTTCCTCCGTTTACTTCTACAAGTTTTTTTGTCACAGCAAGCCCCAGACCTATGCCTCTGGATTTAGTCGTAAATAGAGGTTCGAAAATTTTCTCTATATGTTCAGGCTTAATACCACAACCTGTATCTATTATAGAAATATGCAGAAAATCTCCTTCTTTTTTCCCTTCTATGACAATCTCTCCTCCTTCAGGCATGGCCTGACAGGCATTGATTATAAGATTTTCCATTATCTGCACCATATGAGTTCTGTCAGCGCAGATTGTATAATCTATATTTCTATTAATTATCTTTATAGTTTCATCAAAAGTTCTTCTTTTCATCACTTCTTCCATAAAGTCTGGGAAAAATATTTTTTCACTGAAAGTAACAGGTTCTATTCTGGAAAAATTTAAAAGATCTGAAATAATCCTTTCTGATCTCTGAACTTCCGAAGAGATCATATTCAAATATTCTTTTACACAGTCAGGAGAGTCTTCGAGAACCATATTAAGATAATAAATGGCATTATTAATTACTCCCAGAGGATTACGCAATTCATGTCCTACGGAGCCTGCAAGCTGACCTGTTACTGCAAGCTTTTCCTGTCTTATAAGTTTTTCCTGTGTATCTCTTAATTCTTTATTTTTCAATTCCAATTCTTTTTTACTCTTCAGAAGATTTATTTCCTGTTTTTCTCTATCCAGAATATTAGAAAGGAGTCTTTTTACTTCCATTTCTTTCC
>DAIOEN010000334.1:0-5778 GCA_036746235.1 Vulcanimicrobiota bacterium
TTAAAGCATAACCGGGCCCAATTCTGCAGGCAACAGATCTTTATCATGCTCTGCATGCTGCAAAGCACTGCTTATGCTATTTTTTTCTGCAGCAGCTCCTATTTTTGCATGGCTCGGATATGCGGAGAACTGCCGGGAAAATCTGCTTCTCCTGGGTTAATCGGACTGGTGCAAGCAGTCTATAACGGCCTCGGTTCAGGGAGAAGTCTCGCGTCGGCTTGCCTTTTGTACGTAGAACGTCTTGTGCAGCAAGTCTTTGAGCTACTACGAAAAGATTTTCGTCAGCTTTAGAGGTAAGATCTGAAAAGCGAGTAACAGCGAGTCTTCTCCCTGAGTTTGGCTGGAGCGATATCGCCGGGTTTAAGCAGCTGGAGATGTCGGGTTTTTATGCAATGGCCGGTATAAGGGTAGTCGGGTAAGGGTGAATTAGTAATAATTCACCAAAGCAGGGACTTAAAAATTTAATATAGAACATGTTTTTATAAATACTGAAGACTATACTTTAAGGAGGAAAACAAATGAAAAACTCAGTAAGAACAATCCTGGTAATTTTTGTCTTGCTTCTGGCCGGATGCTGTTTTAAAACAGAACAGGAAATAGCAAATGAAAAAATTCCAGACCTTACACTTGCAGAATATGAACGAATTCCAAATGCTGCCACCTATGACGAAGTAGTAAAAATAATTGGTTCGCATGGAATGAAGACGTCCGAAACTCTCTATTCTGCCAGCTATTCTTGGGAAAATCCGGATGGCTCTTTTTCGCGCATGACTTTTTTTAACGGAAAACTACGCGATAAATATCAACAAAGATTAAAATAATTACCTTTTAGGCCCATGACCACCATAGCTGGGATACGGAAACGATTAATGTAAAAAAACAGCCATAAAAATTTTCACTATCAAATTTGATGAAAATATCCTACCTCATATTTGTTGAAGCAAATCTCTTCGCATCAAAAGCCTGCTGCCTGGCTTTGCTTTGCCTGCTCTGATGACAAATGCTATTCACTGCAGTACTGTTCATTTCCTTGGATTCCCCTCCGGAGAGCTCCGCCATGCAAGTGCCATATTTTCAATTGCTGCTTTCCCCGGCTTTGCTGCAGACCTGCTATTTACTCTTTGCCTGCTTCGCTTCATGTAAATCTGCTTGCTCGCCTGCTATAATAAAATCTGCTGCTGCTGCACTGATCTTTTTTGTCCTTTTCCGCTGGTTCTGGATTTGCTCTTGCCTGGTTTCGTTGCAAAATGTTAGTTCACCAGATTCATTGCCGGCCTTACCTCTGGTAAAATTCCGGTTATCTTGCACTGCTATTTTAACCTTCACTGCTGGCTTTGGATTTGCTTTGCTGATTGCTGCAGTGGATTTATCGCCGGGCTTCCTGCAATTGTCGGTTAAAATATTTCTTTTGAAGGGAAAAGAACGGATCGATAAGCGTCTGACTGGCTCCGGGCTGGCATGGGGCAGGGGAGCCAGTCAGATTGTTTATGGACACAGCTTTAAACCCCTGAGTCATTCATGATCGGTTTTAATGAACGAACTGACAACAAAGAGAAGATCGGTTTGGAGGGGACAGGGAGCGAAGTTTGTGGCTGCGTCACAAGCTCGCTCCGGGGCGGGCTGCACGCACTAACAATCACCGATGAACTTCATTCAGAACATCAAAAGAACGGTCATGATGGGGGACAGGTGGCGAAGTTTGTGGCCGCGTCACAAGCTCGCCACGGGGCGGTTGCCAGGAGCATCGGTTATCTGCAACCTTAATTAAAAGCATGACAGAACGGTTATTATGGGCGGGGATGGGGCGGCTGCCGGCTATAACGGCATGCTGCTTCCCCTGGATATCTCCTGCAATAAAAGTTATAGCATAGCCGGACCTGGCTCCGCATGTAGGGTAGAATCCCTCAAAAGGATAAAAATTCTCTATTAAAAGAAGTATTGACATTATTGAGTTATGATAGATACACAGGCCAGGCCTTCCGAAAAAACCGATATCCAGTGAAACTTGGGTTCTATTATAACCTTTCCTGTCTTATCTATATAACCAACTTTACCCTCCAATATTATTTTAGCCCAACCTTCAGAAAAATCTTCTGCACCATCAAATTTAGGTTCTATTAAAATTCTTCCTGTTTTATTTATATAACCATATTTTTGCTCTATACATACCTTGGCTAAACCTTCAGAAAAATCTTCTGCACCATCAAATTTAGGTTCTATTACACTCTTTCCTGTTTTATCTATATAACCATATTCATCATATTCCATTATCCGTGCTAAGCCTTCCCTAAAGCACCATGCCTCATCAAATTTGGGTTCTATAATCATCTTTCCTGTTTTATCTATATAACCCCATTTATCGTCTACCTGAACACAGGATAAGCCTTCTGAAAAATTACCCATTCCATCAAATTTTTCTTCTATAATAAATTTTCCTGTTTTATCTATAGCTCCATATTTACCGTTTAATTTTACTACAGCCAATCCTTCTGAAAAATCATTAGCATGATCAAACTGAAGAGCTATAACAATGTTACCTGTTTTATCTATATAACCATATTTATTATCAATATCTATGTAAGCTAAATCTTCTGAAAACCAGAGATAACCGTCCGTATCATTACTTCTAAAACTGACATAAGGTTGTAGTGGCACAATAACCTTTCCTGCTTTATCTATATATCCCCAGTTAAATCCTCCTCCTACATAAGCAAATCCCTGTGAAAAAGGACAGGCATCATCAAATTCAAGATGTATAACAAACCTTCCGGTTTTATCTATATAACCATATTCCTCACCTTTCTGTGCAACAGCCAGCCCTTCCGAAAAACTCTGGGCACCATTAAATTCAGGTTGTAGTATAAACTTTCCGGTCTTATCTATATAACCATATTTGTCATCTAGTCCTACACAGGCTAATTCCTCAGAAAAAGGTTCTGCTGCTTCAAATTTAGGTTTTATAATAAACCTTCCGGTCTTATCTATATAACCATATTTATGATTTACTTCTACTGCTGCCAGTCCTTCTGTAAAATACCATGCCTCATCAAATTTAGGTTCTATAATATATTTTCCGGCCTTATCTATATAACCATATTTTAAATTTGAAAAAGCCGGATAAGCATTAAAAAGTAACATCAATATTATTATAATTTTTATTATTATGGATTTTCTGTAAAATATAATTTTCAACCTCCTATTTTTAAATGATATAAAGTTGAATTAGCTAATTTACTGAGTTCCCGACAGAGTATCTGCCTCTATCACTTTTGCATAAACAGGGGTAGAAGAACCGCCGGCTATAAAATAATCGAATTCTATTTCCCCAGTTTCTTTATTTACAGGTGTTGTGGGAATAATAATTGCTTGATTAGGGTTATTATTGGTTTTACTAGGGTGAGAAACTTTTATAAATCCATCCTGAGTTTGATATCCAATCTCTCCTCCTCCGGGAATCAGAATTACTGCATATTGTTTATCTGAGTTATAATTATCTATTTTTAATTTATAATGAAAATTTTGTGAAAAACAACCTTTGTTTTTTATTCCATCTTTATCTGCTACTGCTTCTACAGATTCAGTATCAGGAGGTTTTAATTGTTTTACTGAAAATAAGGTTTGTGAGGCTTTTTTATCTAATTCCGGTTTAAAGGGTGGAATCATTATAATACTGCTTGAATCGACATTATCTTTATTCCCTGCTGTAATATGTCCGGTAATTTCATAATTCGGCTTCTGGAAAACTCCTGAAACTTGTTTTGGATTACCTTTGTCGTCTAAATTACTTAATTGGGTTTTTGGATCCGTTAAAGGAAGATACTTTATTTCTCCACATCTCTCTTTGTTAGAAAGTTGTTCCGATACTGAGCGAATATCAAGAGTTACTTCTTCATTATTATAAAATTCCATAGCTGAAGCAAAAATATTTTTCTCTTTCAAAGACTCCGGTGCAGTAAAAGAAAAAATTTCATCTTTATTAAGTTTTACCGTTACTGTGTCATTCTTATTTTGAATAATTTTATCTTTACTTTCTACTTGAATTATATTTCCGTCCTTATCTTTAGTGAATATATATCCATTTTTCATAATCCCGCCCGTATTACCTTCTTTAAATTTTTCTCCTACAACTGATGCACCGGCTTTAACACCACTGTCTTTATCTACTGAAAAGTTTATTCGGTTAAAAGTTATTTCAGTTCCATCCTTTTTAGCATTAAAGTTATAAACTATATTCCTATTTTTATCTGTAGTCTTATCTTCACTTACACAATTTTCATGATAAGAAGTAAGGAGATTATTTCCTTTAGAAATTGTATGTTCTCCGATAATCCCCACACCATTTCCCAGTATTTTTTCTGGATGATTGTCTTGAATTAAGCAGTCAATATTACTATTGGAACCTAAAATATTACCGGTAATTTGTTTCGTAGCCAATTCTGGCAACGGATTTGGTGGAACCTCTTTATTCTTGTCAGGTTTTTCAATAGTGTTAAAATAATTAACAATCTGTCTGCTAAACTTGTATGATATATTTTTATTTCCCTCTCTCATATCTTTGGGCACCAATATGTCTTTTACATCATCATATTTGAAAGTTTTATATTCCAGTTTTTTTAAATCAATAACTTCAGGCTGTGGTTTTGATTCTTTTACTGTATTATTTTGACAAATTTGCTTTGAATGAGTATAGAGGTTTTTAAAATTATCAGCAGATTGGAGATCTACAGTATCTACAAAAAAATTATCTTCTTTCTCATTTAAATTGTTTACAGTCTTACTCTTTCCCAGATTTTGATTTAAAATATTTGTAGCCGCATCGGATAAAGAAAGTGTATCTTGGATATTAATAGACATATAATTATTTAATTTTTTTTCTGTATCCATAGATTTATTTTGTCTATTCAAAACATTTTCAATATTAAAATTCATTTTCTGGTTGAAAGGAATGTATTGCCAGGAATTACTAATTGGCATTTCATAACCATGAACATCTGCTTCTTCTTGTGATTTTATTTTCAATATACGGTGGAGTATAAAAGAAATATCTTTAATATTTTCTGAAGTAATATCTTTAATCTTAATTTTTCCTATATCTTCATAAAGCTCTATCGTTTGATTATTATGTAATTTATACTGTTCAATAAACTCTCCTGGTGTTAGATAGATATACGTATGGTCGTAGACAATTTTTCTATCGATATATTTACTATCTTTATCTGATATAGGCTCAGAATATAATTTTTTTATTTCATCAATACTAAGCTTATAAGTATCAAAATCCGAATTTAAGGAATAAATATTCTCTTCTAAATCAAGAGCATATTTATATTTTTGCATGAATATAATCCTTTTTCAATTTATAAAGTTATGAACAATTTATTAACAAGTATATAAAACTACTATAGGATGGTCAAGTATCTTTATTAGTGAGATAGCATTTTTCACCCTATAATTCAGGAAAGATAGATTATAATTAGAGACCTATCTATTCGATCACTAAAGTTACTTTGATTATTACGTAACATTTGTCCTACTTCCCCCGAAATACCAGATATGAATGGGTAATTTATTTCCACATCTCTGTTTCGTTCAGTAATTCAGAAAAATATTTTTTTATCTTTGAAATATGATATAATTATATTGATTGATATAATTAATATGATTATATTGGGAGGATAATTAAGATGCTTAAAACAATAAGTGCTATGAAAGCAAGGCAAAATCTGGGGCAAATTATGAATGAAGTAAGTATAAGAAGTGACAGTTATATTATTGAAC
>DAIOEN010000335.1:0-5731 GCA_036746235.1 Vulcanimicrobiota bacterium
CTCGTCCTTCATAAGTGCTCCTGTCCGGCACTTCTGTTAATTTGCAGGCTATATCGCCGTATGCTTCTTTAACAGCATCCCATGAACAGCCTGTAATCCGGTAATGTTCCACGAAATCTTTTGCCTCTTTCAGGTCTGTTTCACTGAAAAGCCTTATCATTTTTATAGCTTCTATCTTTTTATCTTCTTCCACCAGTTGCCTGAATGTATCTAAAGAAAATTTTTCTTCTTTCTTTGATATTTCTTCTTTTTTCCTAAAAAATATATCGAATATACCCATATTAAATCACATCCTTTATAAGTTTCCAATCTTAAATTGTCTGACTATGTTATCCAGTTCCGCAGCAATCTTTGAAAGCTCTTCCGCGGAGTTTTTACTCTGGCCTGCTGCCATAGCACACTCTTGTGTTTCAGATGTTACCTCTGACATATTGCTGTTTATATTTTTTATTAACCGGGCGGCGTGGGAAATTTTCCCGGAAACCTCTGTAGATACAGATGCAACCTGAGATACATTACCTGATATTTCTTTTGTTGCAACACTCTGTTCTTCTACGGCAGATGCAATTGTATTTGTAATATTATTAACTTTTTCTATAACTGATGTTATCTTTTCCATAGCTTTTACTGTATCATCTGTACTGTGCTGGATACCGCTTACTTTATTTCTTATATCTTCTGTGGATTTCGAAGTTTGTTTGGCCAGTTCCTTAACTTCATTTGCCACTACGGCAAAGCCTTTTCCAGCTTCTCCGGCACGGGCTGCTTCAATTGTTGCGTTAAGAGCCAGGAGATTAGTCTGATCCGCAATATCAACGATTACTTCAATTACATTACCGATTGCCTTCGCATCATTACCAAGGTTAGATACGTATCTCATGGAATGTTGCGTTGTAATTGAAGCCTGATTCGCTACATCGGCTGCTTCACCTGTATTTCGTGCAACTTCAGAAATAGTGGAAGTCATTTCTTCTATTGCCGTAGCCATTGTATTTACACTTGCACTGAGTTCTTCAGATGCACCGGCTATGGATGACATATTATTCTCTATATCATGAACATTTAAAGCAACATTTTGAGAATGGCCTGATATTTCTTCAATATTTCTTGCTATCTGACCAGAAATAGCTGTGAAATCCCGTGAAGATGACATAAGGGTATGACTGTTTAATGAAATCTGGCCTATAATGGTTTCCAATTTCTCTATAAATTTATTAAACCAGCGGGCTAATTCTCCAACCTCATCTTCTGTTTCAATGATAAGCCGTTTCGTTAAATCACCTTCACCTTCGGCAATATCTTTAAGCATATGAACAGATTGTGTCAGGGGTTTTACTATATTTACAGAAATAATCCATAAAAGCATTATAGTTAAAAATATAAATATTATTCCTATTAATATCTGTTTAAATATTATAACCGTTACTGATGCATAAATTCTGGAATTGGGAATAATAATATTTATACACCATGGTTTCGTACTTTTACCGAATAAAATCGGAACAAATATTTCTAAATTATTACTGTTATTTCTGATTAATTCTTTTCCGTCTTTTACAATCTTCAATATCTCTTCTGAATTCTCTTTATAAAATTCCTTCAGGTTTTTTCCCACAAGTTCCGGTTTACCTGTTATACCGGAAATAGTACCGTTATTACTTATTAAAACCATTCTCCCGCTTTTGTTATATATATTTATCTTGTCAGTCAAAGACTGAAGAAACGAAACCATAATATCTATTCCTGTTATGCCATAAAATTTATTATTAACTATTATCGGAACTACCAGAGATACAAGCAGGGTATCTTTACCCTGAACTTTAAAAACAAGAGGATCTATAATACAGTCTTCTTTACTCTCTCTCGGAAGCAGGTAATATTCACCGAGCCGGAGCCCTGTGTCTTCCACTTCTTTAGTATCTTCATATCCATAAACAGGCTCTACTTTTATTTCTCCATTTTCTCCGCGTGTCCAGTAATATAACAGCCTCCCTGTCTCGTCATGTCCGGGTTTATTTATATATGCCCTGTCATTTCCATCAAATGCATCCGGTTCCCATACTGTATAAGTTCCCAGAAAACCAGGATTCTCTTCAGTTATAGTCCTCAGAATATTACTCACCTGTTCCCTGGTCATTCTATTATTTTTACTTTTTACAGAAGAAAGGGTCTGGGCAAGACATTTACATGAAGCGAAACTGCGTTCTATTTCGTCTTTAATTATTATGGAATTTTTATAAGCCTCATTTAAAGATTCTTTTGTGGCATTTTCAATAGCAAGACTGCGTAATGATAAAGAAGAATATGTAACTATAGTTACAATCGCAACCAGAAGGCAAAATCCTGTCAATACACAAATTTTACTTTTTATAGATTTAAACTTATTTAAATACACATTCATTCGATTCCCTTCTTTCTTTTATAAATTTTATTTTTGCAAGAAAATATACATTATTTTTTTAATTGCTTTTCACTATACATTCTATGCCTGCCTGATGTAACATAACCTGGTTTTAATTTTTCTTCTCTGTCCAATCTACGTAATGTATCGGCAGATTTATTTATAAATTTTGCAAATTCTCCTGTTTTATAATATTATTTTTTTATTTCAAAGATTATTCTATACAAAACCGCTGGTAGTGTAATTTTACTGTGGTGAGCATAAATAATACATAACTGCTCTCGTGACGCTTAATGCGTGACGTGAGGAAAACCTTTATTCCCTGTTTATGCTCAGGTCAGTAAGTGCTGACATCGGAAAATATTTATGTCGTACATAAATATAATAATCTTATTCGGAAATTCGACAGAACCGGAAAATTTATTCTGACCCGGCGAAGAGCAGGAAAATATCAAATATATATTGAATGAATTTCACATAGGTTATTCTCCCGATTATGAATCAATTACAATATTGACACAGGAGAGGATTACAATCAATAAATTCTATAAAATTCTTGAAGGATATGCTATAGCCGCCATGAGTGTGATCCTTGCCACAGACGGCCTGTGGCTCCTTAAACATATTCTTGAAAAAGCCCATATGGGTCTTGTCTATCTCCTGGTAGTAGCTACTGTGGCAGGCTTTGCAGGAACAAGACCTGCTATTTTCTCTGCTGTTTTATCCTTTCTTACATGGAATTTTTTCTTCCTCTATCCTACCTTTACCTTTATTATACATGACCAGAGAGACTGGCTTTTGCTCTGTGTGTTTCTTATAATAGGCATTATGACAGGTCATATGACAGGCCGTATGAGAGTAAGAGAGGCGGAAGCTATAGCAAGGGAACAGGATACGAATGCTCTTTACAGGGCAATAGTATCAATTAATGCCCAGATAAGGCCGGAGACAATTCTCAGAGAGCTGGTAGAACAGGTACTTATAAATACCGGTGCTTTCGGGTGTGCCATATGTTCTGTTAAAGATAAAGATAATCTCAATATCCTTGCAGGTGTCGGAGAGCTAAAGGCACTTGAAGAAAAAGAAACAATAAAGATAGTCTGTCAGTCTATAGAACAGGGAAAAGCGGCAGGCATAACTTTTGTGCCGGATTTTTATTCTCCGGGGCATATTCACTGGCCTGTTTCTGTAACTCACAGTTCTTTACTTTCAAAAAATATTTCCCGTTCAGATGTATTTATTCCCATGTACGCAGGTGATAAGGCTCTTGGATTGATGTATGTTATACCTGTTGAAGACAGGGTTTTCAGTGTGTCAGATTTCAGATTGATCGTTGCATTTGCCGGTAATGCAGCTAATTTCCTTGAAAGGCAGAGGCTTATGGAAGAGACTGCCAGGGCTGAAACACTGAGAGAAACAGAAAGACTCAGATCTGTTCTGTTTTCTTCTATTTCTCATAATCTTAAAACACCTCTTGCATCTCTTAATGCCACTTTATCCAGTCTCAGGCAGAAAGATGTGAAATGGGACGAAGAAACTCTTCAGGAACAATTAAGTTTTATGGCCGAAGACCTGAAAAGAGTGATGGAAAATATAGAGAAACTCCTGGATCTTGCAAAACTTGAATCAGGAAGCTGGAAACCTGAGAGGGAATGGTTTGAACTCAGAGAAATTGTAAGTACTGCCGTAAGGCATCTTCCTGAAAATCAATACAGACGCCTTAAGATTGATATACCTGATGAACTGCCCCTTTTATGGGTTGATACGGTTCAGATTTCACAGGTCATCCGTCACCTTGTGGAAAATGCCCTTGATTATTCAGAGTTTTCCTCACCTGTAATGATAGGCGCAGATTTTCAGGATAATAATATCAGATTCCGGGTCGAAGATACCGGCCCCGGTATTCTTATCAATGAAAGAGAATTAATATTCCGTAAATTTTATCGCGGTCAGGTGGCAAGAGAAAAATCAGTAAGAGGGACAGGTCTCGGCCTGTCCATATGTCTTGAAATTATTCAGGCTCACGGAGGACATATTTCCGTAGAGGATTCTTCATACGGGGGAGCAAGATTTCTTGTATCTCTTCCTGTGAGAGATGAAAAGTAGGTGCAAACCTCGTATTCGCGCTGAATTAAGAATGATTTTTTATGACATTGCGCCATATGAGCAGGAACACGGTGTATTAAAAATCACTCCTTCCATATTAAGATAAAAGAAAGGAATACAAAATGGATACAAAAAAAGAAAAAATCCTTGTGGTAGATGATGATGTGCAGATAAGAAGGGCTTTGAAGAATGCTCTTTCAGCAAGAGGTTATGATGTGCTTCTTGCTTCTAACGGCGAGGAGGCTCTTGAAATTGCTTCTCTCGAATTACCGTCTATGATTATTCTTGATCTTTCCATGCCTGGAATGACAGGACTTGATGTATGTAAAGAGTTAAGAACCTGGTCACAGTTTCCAATACTCGTCCTTTCAGTTCATGATAAAGAAAAAGATAAAGTTTCTGCCCTCGATCTGGGAGCAGACGATTATCTTACAAAACCGTTTAATACAGGAGAACTACTTGCAAGGATAAGGGCCCACATAAGGAGATCAAAACAGGTGCCTTCTTCCGTAACGGTTTTTGAATCTCATGGATTAAAGGTTGATCTATCAAGACATCAGGTTTTCAGGGAAGGCCATGAAGTGAAACTTACGAAAACAGAGTTTTCCCTTCTTCAATACCTTATAAAAAATTCAGGCAGAGTTGTAACATACACTATACTTCTTTCAGAGGTATGGGGGCCTGAATATGAAGGGGATACCCAGACCCTCAGGGTTCATATAGGAAATCTACGGAAAAAGATTGAAGAAGATCCGAACAGACCGAATTTTATCCTTACAGAACCCGGAGTCGGTTACAGGTTTTATGCCAATAATGATTAGAATTATAGAAGTTTTTTGTTATAATATATAATTCTAAGAATATTTATATTTTTTATAAAATTATTTGTTCTAATTTTTCCTTCCTTTTTTGCCAGTCCGGCATTACCCGGGATAAGAGTTTAAAGAATTTTTTGTTATGGTTGTAGTGTTTTAGGTGACACATTTCATGAGTAATCACATAGTCTATACAGTGAGATGGCACTTTGATGAGTTCTCTGTTGAGCAATATAGTGCCATTTTTACTACAACTGCCCCAGCGTTTTTTCATCTGTTTTATTTTTATCTGGAGCGGAGTGTTTATGTCATATTTTTTTATTTTTTCATAACAGAGATTTACTCTTTGATTGAATTTTAATACTCCCACTACCTGATACTGACAGGTCTGTTTATATCTCTCTGACAG
>DAIOEN010000336.1:0-5718 GCA_036746235.1 Vulcanimicrobiota bacterium
AACCTGGCAGTGGAAAGGATGAGAAAATAAACATTACTTTTCGGATAGGCTCTTAGTACCGCTCCAGGTAAATTGGTACCAAAAAAATATGGAACACATTCCTGTCCCTGTCCGGGCTCTGGAGGAAAAGATATGCCGTATTAAAAGAGAGTTATAAATTATATAGACGCAAAATATTAACAGTCTGCAAAACCAGTTTGCCACGCAATAGGATCATATCTTTTCCGGAAGAGTCCGGACAGGGACAGGTTTTAGAAATAGGTATGAACTTATCTAGAGCGGTACTTAGTGCTTCCGAGAAATTATTCAAACCATTATACCTTGACTAAAATTTAATTATATATTAATATAATGTATGCTTTTATATTTAGATTAATCTGGAAATAATTTTTAGGAGGTTTAAATATGCATAAAATCAGTGAAGCCTGCATAGCCTGCGGTAGTTGTGCGGAACAGTGCCCGGTAGAGGCAATTGAAGAAGGAACTCCATATATGATTACAGATGCCTGTATAGACTGCGGCGCATGTGTTGATGTATGCCCGGTTAATGCAATTTCTCCCGGTGAGTAATTATATAAAATATTAGAGATGAAAAGCCGTTCAAATTTTTTTACCTTTAAGAGTAAAAAGTGAACGGCTTTTATTACAACGTTTAAGGAGGAACTAATGTGGGGTTAACAATAGTAGGTTCTGTTGCTTTTGACGATGTAAAAACTCCTTTCGGTACAAGGGAAAAGGTCCTTGGCGGAGCAGCAAGTTATGCCTCTGTATCGGCAAGTTTTTTCCATAAGGATGTATATCTTGTAGGTGTTGTAGGAGGAGATTTTCCGAAGGAACATATTGATTTTTTCAAAAGCAGGAATATTGATTTACAGGGTCTGGAAATTATAGAAGATGGCAATACATTTTACTGGAAAGGAACTTATGAATATAACCTTAACCAGGCACATACACTGGACACACAGTTAAATGTTTTCCAGGATTTTCAGCCGAAAATACCTGATACCTATGCAGAAGCAGAGTTTGTATTTCTTGCCAATATAGATCCTGATCTGCAGCTTGATGTTTTAAAACAGGTAAAAAATCCGTTATTTACAGCCTGCGATACAATGAATCTATGGATAACTCATAAAAAAGATAAAGTCCTTGAAGTAATAAAAAATACAAACCTGGTTTTAATCAATGATGCAGAAGTAAGACAGCTCTGCGAGACCTACAGTCTGACTCTGGCAGCACAAAAGCTACTGGATCTCGGAACTCTTGCAGTAATAATAAAAAAAGGAGAGCATGGTGCACTGCTCTGCACAAAAGAAATGATCTTTTCCTTACCGGGATTTCCTCTGGATGAAGTAAAAGATCCTACAGGTGCAGGAGATACTTTTGCAGGAGGACTCATGGGATATATTGCCAGTAAAGGTAAAGTAACCCCCGGTATTTTAAAGAATGCCATCGTATATGCAAGCGTTATGGCTTCATATAATGTTGAAGATTTCAGCCTGGACAGAATGAGAAGACTGAAACCGGTTGAAATAGAATGGCGTTATGAAGCTTTTAAAAAGTTAACACATTTTGAGTGACAGGGAAAAAGAGTGATTGGCTTTATCCAATCACTCTTCAGTACAACTTATGAATCAGCCTCCCAAAAAAATACTCATAGTAGACAACGGGGGAACTGTCTCTATGAAAAGAATAAGCGGTTCTCTCGCTCCGGTAGACGGTAAAGAAGATATATTAAAATTAATTTATCAGATAAAAACTCCTGTAGAGATAGATTATCTAAAAGTCAATTCCATTGATAGTACCAATCTGTCTCCTCCTGTCATGAAACCGGTATATGATGCCATAGTAAAGAATTATTCCGTCTATCATGGCTTTGTAGTTCTTACAGGAACGGATACACTGGCATATCTGGCTTCATTTTTATCTTTCTGGCTTCTGGAGATTCATTCCCCCGTAGTCATTACAGGTTCGCAGAAACCGTTGAATGAACTGGGGTCAGACGCACCGGGAAACATCTATTATTCCATACTCTTTGCAAGGGAAAACATCCCCGGTGTTTCAGTATTTTTCTGGCAAAAACTTTACATGGGTAATCGTGTTACAAAAGTGGATTCCCGCGGTTTTGATGCTTTTGACAGTCCCAAACACCCGCCGGCAGGCCATATAGATGCCTTCAATCTTCGTATCCATGCAGGTCTTGAGCATTATCTCAGACCACAGAAAAAAGAAAATTTTAATTATGCCTGGAGTCCCCATGTAGCAGTAATAAAACTTTACCCCGGCTTTAACCCGGAACTTCTAAAAATACTTCCTCAGATGGGATACAGAGGTTTAATCATAGAAGCTTTCGGCCTCGGCAACCTCCCGAATGAAGGAGAATATTCACTTGAAGACACGGTAAAAGAGATAGTGGATAAAGGAATAGTTATAGGTATATGTTCTCAATGCCTTAAAGGAGCAGTACAGGTAGAGTACGAAACAGCCAGAAGATTTGAACTGCTCAGAGTGATTTTTTTAAGAGATATAACTCCGGAAGCAGCCTATGCAAAACTCTCCTATCTGCTTGGAATCTCAGAGAATATGGAATGGATAAGGATAAAACTTTCAGAATCTATGGCAGGCGAAATGAGTATATGGGACGAGTGAAACAGTGAGCAGTGACCAGTGACCAGTGACCAGTTACCAGTGAGCAGTTATCAGTGAGCAGGCGTACTATAGTCGTGACGCGTGACGGGTCACGACTATAACACATAACGTATAACGCATCACGCATCACTACTGGCCCGTCAGTTCTACCTCTAAAAATTCAGCATCTTTTACAAGCTGATTTACATCCAGTATGAGAGCGACTGTACCGTCTCCGAGTATGGTGGCACCTGAAAGACCTTTTGCATGTTGATAAATCTTACCGAGATTTTTTATTACAGTCTGATGTTCTCCTATAACCTGATCTACAACGAAACCTACTCTCTGGCCGTTCATTCTGGTGACTACAACCTGTTCAATATCCCTCTCTTTTGTCTCTATACGGAAGATTTCTTTTAAACTGATATATGGTACAATTTCACCTCTCACATTTATAATATGTCTGCCATGAGCCAGTTCTATATCCCTGCGGGTCAGTTCCACACATTCTTCGACAGATGAAAGAGGCAATACGTAAAAATCATTTCCAATCTTTACAAGGAGCCCTTCAATGATAGCAAGGGTAAGGGGCAGTTTAAGGGTTATAGTCGTACCGACACCTTTATTACTGCTTACTTCTATTGAACCTCCAAGAGTGTCTATACAGCGTTTCACTACATCCATACCGACACCTCTGCCTGAAACATTTGTAATCTTCTTTGCCGTAGAAAAGCCGGGAGCAAAAATCAATCCGAAGATTTCTTCTTCCGACATTTCATTATCAGGGGAAACAATACCTCTTTCTACAGCTTTATTATAGATAACTTCCTTATCAAGACCTGCTCCGTCATCTTCTATCTTTATAAGCACACTGGCACCTGCATGAAGAGCAGACAGGTGGATTATACCCTGCGAAGGCTTTCCCATAGATTTCCTTATTTCCGGTGATTCAATACCGTGATCTATACTATTTCTGATAAGATGAACAAGGGGATCATTCAATCGTTCAATAACAGTTTTATCCAGTTCTGTTTCGGCACCATCTGTAGTCATATCTACTTCTTTACCGAGTTCCTTCGACAGATCCCTTACAAGACGTTTAAACTTGCCAAAAGTAGTCCCAATGGGAAGCATACGAATATCCAGTGTATGATCCCTGAGTTCTACTGTAAGTCTTTCCAGATCCTCGGCAATAGCCGTTAATTTGGCTTTTTTGGCTTCATTTGCAGTCTGAGTGAGCCTGGCCTGAACAATTACAAGTTCACCTACGAGATCTACAAGCTTATCCAGCTTATCAGACGATACCCTTATACTGGACACCTGTTCATCGGCCTTTTTCTTTTCACGGGTATCGACAGTTTCTAAAACAGCTTTTTCATTACCTGCCCGTATTTTTCCAGGAACTTTCTCTATCTCCTGTTCAGTTTGTACAGGTTCTACATAACTTTCTTCGGACAATTTTTCTGATTTGTATTTTTTTTCAAGATTCAATACCTCTTCTTTATCTATTACTTCAATCTTTAATTGACAGCTGTCTTCAACAAAAATAAATATATCTTTAATATCATTCAATTCTTTCTCTGACGTTAAAATAATGTCCCAACTGGTATAGCATAGTTCAGGATTACATACAGGTAATTCCGGTATGTGTTCCCTGAATGCAAAAATTTTACATTCACCGAGTCCTGTGATTTCATCAATTAAATAAACAGGATTGGTTCCCATCATAAAAATATTGCTATCAGGAGCAAAATGAATAAGATAGGTATTGACAGAAGATGTTTGAGTTCTGGCAGACGGAATTTCAACTGCCGGTTCGGCGACATGTACCGGTATTTTTTCTTTCTGTCCCGGCAACAAATCTCTTAAAGATGAAATAATAGTTTTACATTTTTCTTTATCTACCGGCTCACCTCCGGAAGGTTCTTCAAGCATGAGTCTGATCTGATCCCTTGCTCCCAGGGTTAAATCTATAAGTTCTATAGTAACTTTCATTTCTTCATTACGTACAAGATCAAACACCGTTTCAATATCATGGGTAAATTCAGCTATATTTTCAAAGCCGAACATGGCTCCACACCCTTTAAGGGTATGCATTGCTCTGAATACACGACCGATTAACTCCATATCTTCAGGAGAATCCTCTAACTCAAGCAAAGATGCTTCAAGTTCCGTAAGAAGCTCATAAGCTTCTTCTTTAAATACCCTGCTATATTCATCCATCTGTGACATAAGGATACCCTTTCCTTATAAAATTATTTCAAAACTTTTTTTACAACTGCTACCAGTTGTTCCGGTTTAAAAGGCTTTACAATCCACCCTGTAGCACCTGCTGTTTTCCCTTCCTGTTTTTTAGAATCCTGTGACTCGGTAGTCAACATAATAATAGGGATAAACTTGAAGGTTGGATTTGCCCTGACCTGTTTTATAAGTTCAATACCGTCTAAATTAGGCATATTCAAATCTGTAATCAACATTTTTACCGAAGGATTTAATTTTGCCAGAGCATCTTTACCATCTACTGCTTCTATAATATCATAACCTTCTTTCTTGAGAGTAAAACTTACCATCTGACGAATACTGGCAGAATCATCTGCAGTCATAATGACCTTACTCATCTACTATTTCCTCCAATCCATAAACAATTCTTATCATCACAGCCAGGATCTTTACAGGAATAGCCTGCTTTTTTCACTGTATCCCAAAAGAATTGAGGAGCTTTTTCAGACAGAGAAACACTTTTATTTGTTTTTAAAGCAGTACGATGGGCTGAACATAATAACTGAAGACAGGAGAGATCTGCATCTGTAATATTTTCCAGATCAATAACCACACTGTTAGCCTTATCTAAAGCTTCCATTAAAGCAACCTTCAGTTCGCCGGCCCTCTGTACTGTCATATCGCCGTCTAAAATCAGCTTTCCTGTTCCTCCTTCTTCAAGTTTAAATTCCAACATAACCACTTCCTTCCTTTAGAAAAGTTCTACATTATCTCCCAGATCCTCTTCTTTATTATTTTTATTTTCTCCGAACAGTTCCACATTATCTCCCATAGAACTGTCACTGTCTCCGAACAGTTCTACATTATCTCCCA
>DAIOEN010000337.1:0-5688 GCA_036746235.1 Vulcanimicrobiota bacterium
TAAAAAACGAATTTTTCTTCTCCAGAGCCTGCCAGGCAGAAGCTTTTTACGGATATCCTTTTACCTGTTACGGTACTAAGTTATGAAATACACTATAATTTTAGCACAAAGTGAATTAATAATAAAGGAATAAATTTTATCTTCTCGAATTTTATGTTTAATAAATTAAAGGTAAGCGTTCATCTATTAGCAGTGAGCAGTCAGCTTTTATTAGAATTACATAGTAAATGTCATTAAATATTATTTTTTAGACTATTTATATAATCAGAACCTGTAATCTTTAGCTGATAGCTGATAGCTAACTGCTGAACGCTTACAATTAAAGAAAGATGGAAACATGTTATGAAAGATGATAGTACAGTCAAAAGCTCTTTTCTTTCCGGAGAAGACTGGGAAATTATATATGAACATGGAGGGGATGAAATAGATAAAGTAAGAAATGTATTTATGAAAATATTTGATGACAGAGCCAGAGCTGATTTAGAGGAACCACTTGGAGATACTATAGGAGAATTACTCATAACACTTCCTGAAGAAGAAAGAAATAAAATATACAGGCTTTTCGGTAAAGCCATATTAAACTGCAAGAAAAAAGGATATCTTGACCATATAAAAGTTAAATAAAGCTATTATTCACAGATACACCTGGCACAGAGGTTACGATTTATTCAAAGGAGAGTAATTATGAATATTCTATCCAGAGATATTATAAAGAAATTAGAAATTATAAGAGAGGCAGACATTATAGTTGGCATCACGGATCTTCATGACGATACATCTGTTGCCAGAGTAATTAAAGCTATAAGCTTCGGCCTGGCTAAATATTTTCCCGACCAGAAAGCTCTGATAATCAAATCAGGAGGGAAAGATGACGAACTATTCAGAAATCTTGATATATATGAAGACAGGGAATTGAATTTTATTTATACATCTTTCATGCCTGTTCACAGACTTATTATAGAGCAAAACACAGAGAGAGACAATTTTCTGAAAGGAATATTTTACGCTTCAGATATGTTAAATGCTTCTGCATGTATGATTTTAAGAGGGGATCTTCAGAGTATTAATCCGGAATGGGTAGAAGGCCTTCTCACTCCTGTAATCAAAGGAGACTATGATTATATTTCTCCTGTTTACGTAATACATCAGAATGACGGATTAATAAACAATAATCTTGTTTATCCTCTTATAAGGTCTCTTTTCGGCACAGCTATTCGTTATCCCGGAGCAGGTGATTATGCCATGTCTGCAGATCTGGCAAGAAGTTTTCTGGAAAAAGAGCTGTGGAATATGGATACAGACATATGGGTGGCGACTGCTGCGGCAGGAGAAGGTTTTGAAACAGGCCAGGTCTTTCTTGGCCATAAATATATAGATAAGTTTGATACAATCCGGGATATGAAACAGAAATTTATAAAAACCTCTGAAACGCTGTTTCATTTAATGAAAGTATACAGAGAAGTCTGGGTAAACTGTGAGGAAGAGAAACACCTTACTAATTTCGGATATCATTATAAAATTTCTCCGCCTCCTGTCTCTTTAAATAAGAATGAAATTATATCAGAAGGAGAAGAATCATTTAAAGAATACAGAAGTTCAATAAAAAAAGTTCTCTCCAAAGATACCTTTAATGCAGTTGAACAGATATTGTGCTCCAGGGGAGACACTTCTTCATTCTCTATAGATTTATGGATAAAGGTTCTCTTTGAATATGCTTCTTACATATCTCTCCACGGTGAAGAACTATCAAAATCTATTGTACCATTGTTTTTCTTACGTATTTCCTCTTTAATAGAGGACAGAGAAATCAGTCCTGACGGGGTGCAGAACAGGCTCAATTCCGAATGCAATCTATTTATAAAGATGAAAGATTCTCTCATTGAAATGTACAGTTAAGATTCTGTCTCTGTATTTTTATAAAAGTTTCACGTGAAACATTCATTTCAGAAAGTGATAAAGAATGATAAAAAGAATACGCCAGGCTTTATTAATAAAGCCTTCATATCTAAAGCCGTCACAGGATAATTTAGAAATCATAGGTGTATTCAATCCGGGAGCAATAAGGGTAAAGAACAGCATATATATTCTTATGAGAGTGGCAGAAAGGCCTGCAGAGAAGAGAAAAGGCTTTTTCTCTTCTCCCGGGGCGGAGAATGGGTCTATAAAAATAGACTGGTTTAAAGTCCCGGAAGATGGCGCTAAAGATATAAGATGTTATACCATGCCAGATAAAACCATGAGGCTTACCTTTATATCCCATTTGAGACTTGCAAGACTTGACTCTTCCGGATTTACAGTAATGGAAATAGATGAAAAGCCATCTATTTTTCCGGCAGAACATTATGAAGAATTCGGCCTGGAAGATCCGAGAATAACAGAGATAGAAGGAAATTACTATATAACCTGTGTGGCATGTTCAAAGTCACTGGGCGTATGCACTGCCCTTATAAAAACAGAAGATTTTTGTAATTTTCAGAGGATGGGAGTTATATTTCCTGCAGAAAACAAAGATGTTGTTCTTCTACCTGAAAAAATCAACAATTCTTATGTAGCCTATCACAGACCTGCAGGAGAACATCTTCTGGGAAATCTTACGATGCAGATTTCCTTTTCTCCCGATTTGATACACTGGGGGAAACATAATATTCTCCTGAGTACAAGAAAAGGCTTCTGGGATGACTATAAGCTTGGTGCAGGGCCGCCTCCGATAAAAACAGAACATGGATGGCTTACAATATATCATGGTGTTTACAGACAGGAAGGAGAGACAGTAGGAACTTATTGTGCCGGAGCAGCACTTTTTGCTCTGAATAACCCCGGAAAACTGATAGGGAGAACAAAAGATCCGATTATAATACCGGAAGAGCCGTGGGAGAAAGAAGGGTTTGTGCCGGATGTAATATTTCCTACAGGAGCAGTAATGGATGAAGACGGTAAACATGTTATTCTTTACAGTGGAGCTTCCGATACTTATGTGACGGCAACAAAATTATCTATGGAAGACATAATGAAAAAATTTCAATAATTTCTTTATTAATAAGGTATCTGGATTTTCTTCACAGAACATACACAGCTTCTTCATAGTAAACGTTATTTTGTTAGCTACCAATATGCCGCCCCAAAAGGGATTTTCTACAAAAAAATCAGAATACGACAATTCAAAACCTGTTTCTCGTAAAATATAAACTGAAATAGGATTTTTATCCAGGGTAACGAATTACTTTTTATGTTTAATTATACAGGCTTTTTTATATTTTTGCTTCTAATATTTCCGGGTTTATATTTTATATCGGATGGTGTTCTGGGGTTAGGTGAAATTAAACTTGAAGATAAATCCGTACCATATGAGAAACGATACACCACTGGTGTTAGAATAAGAAATGTCATTGTAGGCATTATTTATATTGCTATAGTTATTTTATATTATTATAATCCTTAACCTGGAGCAATACAGATGGAGAATTATGAGGTCTTTTCGTTAAAATCTCAATTTTCCACTTTCTTTAACGCTTCTATAATTTCGTCTTTTAAAAAAGGTTTCCTGAGACCTGCAGCAAAGCCGAATCTTTCAGGATCTGCCATAACGGGATCATCGGAATAACCGCTTATGGCTACCGCTTTAAGTGATGGTCTTAAAATGAGAAGGTTTTTTATTACTTCCTTACCTCCCATATCACCGGGAATGGTCATATCAAGAAATACAGTAGAGAAAGGCTCAGTTTTTTCTGCTTCAATAAAAGCAGAAAATGCCTCTCTGGAATTTGCTGTCACCACAGTTGAATAACCAATTCTATTTAATATTCTTTCCAGGATTTTCCTGAGATCTTCATCGTCATCCATAACAAGAACAGTACCTTTACCGGAACATTCTCCATGTTTTACTTCAGTATCATCTATAATACGCTCTTTAATGCCGGTTTTTGATGCAGGGAGATAGATATTAACAACAGTGCCTTTCCCCTCTTCTGACTCAACATCAATAAAACCATCGTGTCTGGAGACTATGGAATATACAATAGAAAGGCCGATTCCTGTCCCATTTTGTTTTGTCGTAAAAAAGGGATCAAAAATATTCTTAAGTAATCCCCTGGGTATGCCTGCGCCTTTATCCACTACGGAAATTTTTACATATGTTCCTTTCCCGTGAGCCCTGTGAATACTCGGAAGAGATTGAACATTTTCGGCACTGACACATAGTACACCTCCCCCGGGCATGGACTGAACTGCATTGATTACTATATTATTAAGAGCCTGCCTTATCTGGTTACTATCAAAATCACATAACCATAAATGATCATCTATATTAAAAATACATTTCAGACTCGAACCGGCAAGGGCAAAATTAACAGTATCTTTTATAACAGGCGTAAGTTCATCTGTCTTCTTAAGAGGAGAACCGCCTTTTGCAAAGGTAAGAAGCTGCTGTGTAAGAGATTTTGCTTTCTCATATAAACTGAAGGCAGAGGAAAGAGATAAGTACACATCACTGTCTTTACATGTATCCCTGGCAAGTTCAATATAGCCAAAAATTCCTCCAAGAAGATTATTAAAATCATGAGCTATACCTCCTGCAAGAAGTCCAAGAGAATCAAGCTTCTGAAGCTTCTGAAGATGGTCCATTATGCTTTTTCTTTCCGTTATATCACGAAAAACAAGAACAACACCTGTAATCTGATTATTTTTGTCTTTTATCGGCGCACCGCTATCAGCAATTATAAATTTCCTTCCATCCCTGGATATAAGCATGGTATGATTCGCCAGTTCTACAATATTTCCACTGGCGAGCACCTTCTGAACAGGATTTTCACATACTTCTCCTGTTATATCATCAACAATATGAAAAACAGAAGAAAATTCTTTACCTCCTGCTTCTTCCAGAGTCCACCCTGTAAGTTTCTCAGCGACACAGTTCATAATGGTAATTCTTCCTGAAATATCTGTGGCAATAACACCATCGCCTATACTTTTAAGGGTAACAGAAAGTCGTTCCTTTTCCCCGGCAATAGTATCTTCAGCTTTTTTTCTTTCACTTATATCTCTCAAAATAGTAGAAAAATATTCCACTGTGCCATCAGGTGATTTATGGGCAGTAATAACCTGTGACACAGGTATTTCCCGCCCATCCCGTGATAAAATAGCTGTTTCACCGTGCCAGACACCATCTTTTATTGCAGAATGAACTCCTGTATTCATAACCATATCAAGAGCCCAGTCGGGATGGGCATATTGTACAAATTCAGAATTTTTCAGAAGCTCCCTTCCTGCCCTGTTTATATACAGTATTGTGCCATCAGGTCGTGCAGTTGAAATAAGATCACTGGTGGATTCAAGAATGGAAAGTAATCTGTTTATTTCCTTTTCTCTTATCTTTCTTTCCGTAATATTACGAAGAATGGCACAGTTATATTCTCTGCCGCAAAATTCCAGATAACTTACAGATACTTCTACAGGAAAAACTTTTCCATCTTTTCTTTTGTTAACACTTTCATACATAAAAGACTTTTTCTCTTTTATTTCCTGGATGTGAGACTTCCACCACTGTTCTGTATATCCTGGCCTTATATCACTGATACCCATAGACATAAGTTCTTCTCTTGAATAGCCGAGATATTTACAGGCAGCATGATTTACATATACAAATTTACTTTCCGAGTCAACCAGATATACGGCATCTCTTGCATTATCCAT
>DAIOEN010000338.1:0-5665 GCA_036746235.1 Vulcanimicrobiota bacterium
AGAATTGTCTATTTCTTTACCGGAATCCTTCTTTATTTTTCATTATAGTTACTAATTACCGCTCCGGATAAGTCAGTAACTCTTCATGATTACTTCTGTACTTTTTTATTTTTTTATTATTTACAAAGAATCCTTTTGCATATTTTTATATCTAAACATATAAAAGAAATTAAAAAGAAAAGGAGTTGTTTTTATGGAAAACATGCATTTAAATGAAAAGGATTTTAATAAAGAAGTTCTGGAATCTTCCGTACCTGTCCTGGTAGATTTCTGGGCTCCCTGGTGCGGTCCATGTCGTATGCTCGGTCCTGTAATTGAAGAACTGGCAACAGATTTCAGCGGAAAATTAAAGGTTTTCAAGGTAAATGTAGATGAAAATCCTTCCGTTGCCAGGCAATATGCTATTCGCAGTATTCCTTCAGTAAAAATATTCAAAAATGGAAATGTTGTTGATAGTATTTTAGGTGCAGTCCCTAAAGAAGAAATAATAGAAAAAATTAATAAATTTATATAAAAATATTTATTGCAACACTCCTATCACGGGCCGGACTCCGGGGGAAAAGAAGCAATTCTGTTAATATATATGCAGTGGTTGCTTCTTTTTTTTACAATTTACAGCATAAAAATTGATTTATAAACTAATTATGGCATTAAACTTGCAGGGAAGGAAATTTATATATTAAGGGAGAATATCAAATTATTCAGATACGTGCCTGTAGAGTAGATAACATTTTATCTAATGTTTGATTTACATCATTAAATATGAAAATTTGTTCCTCCCGTAACGCATTCTGAATTAAGCATTACACATTGCGATTTTGCTATAAATTTATAGCAAATTATAAAATACAGTATAATATGAGCTATGAATAATAATGTAATAATAGAAAAGAAAGAAAATCCTGAAATGTTCCAGAGATTACACCTCCATTTAAATAAAAACGGGGAGACTCAAAGAGTGGCTTTTCAGGGAATAAATACCCCTGTTTTCTGTAAAAATCATGCAGGGGAAACCCTCGTCTTTAAGCCGTTAAACCAGGAAAGCGGGAAAAGAAAAGATATTATCTATGAAATATGCGCTTCTCATATTATGAAATATTTCAATATTCCCACCATTACCTACAGAGAAGTGGACATAGATGATTCCGGCCATAAACAGAGAGGAGTCATATGTGATTTTATTCAGGCTAAAAATCTGGAAGAAGATCCTTCATTAATATATGGAATTAAAAATGTCAATGAAGCAGTAAGAGGTATGATATTTGACGGCTGGCTTGGCAATTTTGACAGAATCCTGACAAACAGCAATCTATGGATAAACAATGAAGGGAAGGTTGTTTTCGGAGATTACGGATGTTCTTTTCGCAGAGGCCTTAAAGCCTTTGGTTTACCTAAAGCAAATATTCTTTTCATGTATCTCTATGGTAAAAAAGAAATTATTGAAGACACTATTAATGAAATTACTTCTTTATCAGATGAAGATATAATTAGTATTATAGATGAAAGTCTGAAATTTACTACCTTTGAGCCGGAAATAAGAGAACATATGATAGACGTCCTGAAATATAACAGAGATGAACTGAAAACGGAAAATCCTTTCTCAAATTTTTATGAAGAAAAAGATTTAATCATAGAATTAACTGAAAAAGATACAGAAGATATAGCCATGGCTTTGCTCGACAGATATGGCTATAAAAAAGAAAAAACTCCTGCCGATATGGCTTTAAGTAAACTATGGTTTTACAAAGACATCAGTTTAAAACCTGTGATACATATTCTGTCACAAAATCTGAATAATATAGTGAATAATTATATTAACAGTGAAAATAAAAAGATTGAAATAACCATTAAAAAAGCCCATATACTTTATATATTGAGGAATACGTCTGTCATGATAGCATTGAAAGAATTGCTGAGGAAAGATATTACCGATGTAACAGCAAGATTGTTTTCATCACTGTTACTGTGTAGTTTATCAAATACTCTTATGGACAGGGTTATATGTTTGTTGTAAAAATAATCTATTCAATTTTTAGGTGTCACGTGTCAGGTGTTGGGTCAGGAAGATTAAAACCTGGAACCCCAAAACCTGTTTAACTATAAAGCCAGTAAAAACAAAGAAATCATGAAAAAGTGCAAAAGTATAAAACCTGATTATATATTAATTTTAATCTTAATTCTCATTTCCTTCCCTGCCTCTGCCGGCCCTCTGGAAGAAACAGAAAAGGACAACTGGATATATGATGCCCTTCGCCTGATGGAAGAAGGAAATTTCATAGAAGGCTACCCGGATGGCCTGTTTAAAGGAGACAGACCTCTTACAAGATATGAAGCAGCCATGGCAGTAGCAAGAATAGTGGCGAAATTGCAGTTAATGGAAGCTTCCACTCCGCAAAAACCTGATATGTCTCTGTATATGACAGAAGATGACAGGAAACTTCTGAATAATTTAATAAAAGAATTCAGAAGTGAATTAACATCTCTTGGAATAAGCATAATAAATATAGAAAATACCCTGGAACATTTAAACGGAAGGATAGAAAAGCTGGAAAAAATAAAAGTAAAGGGAGCTTTGAATGTTACTGCAGTTTCTATCGGATATGCTCCCGGCGAAATGAATACAAAAAGTTTCGGCAATCCATATCCTGCATCTCCGACACCGGGACCTGCCATTATGCAGGACAGGGATCGTTACAATGGCCCTAACGGAGGGAGTCTTCTCTTTTCCGGTTCTGCCATTATGTCCAGACTGGATCTTAATATAAGCAGCAATATTATGGACCATGTAAAAGCAGGAGTTGATCTTATCTCCTACAGTTCCTTCGGAGAAAAAGGTATTATTGATGAATGTGGTATTATGCCTCCATATAATACTATGGGACAGATTTCAACAGAGTTCCATTTTGACACTCAGGCAGGTACATTCTGGTTTGACAGTGACGGAAATTTTGATTTAACAGGACAGATAGGTGAATTCAATGTGAAGAATATATCCAGAAATCTCTTCTTCGGCATAAGAAACAGTTTTTCTTACGGAGGCAGAGATGTTTTGCCCATGAACGGTATTGATATTTCCGGTACTTTATATAAAAAACTGAATATGGAAATTTTCATGGCCCGTAATCTCAATACATTCAAACCCGGTGATACAACAGGGATACCGTCTCAATTCAGATATACTCTGGCAACACCCTATAATGACGGCGCCGGATGCTACAGGGTTAATAAATATGGCATAATAGATCCCGGCCAGTATGATAATTCAGCTTACGGTTTATGGCTGGGTAATGATTTCAATAAAGGCAGGGCTCATATAGAAGGGGCAATAATAAGATTATATGAAGACTATGGGTCAAACCCTTCTCTGGGAACAGATAAAAATCTAACATCTCCGCCGAAAGACACTATTTATTACGGCATAAAAGCCTCTTATACCTGGGCCGGCGAAAAAATCAGGCTTTACGGAGAATTTAACAGAACAGTTTTTGATTATAACCTTCTTGATAACCATGACGGCTATGGAGGAAGCTTCTTAAATACAGGTATAAAATTCACATTCAGACCTTTTTCTTTTTACAGTGAATATTTCAGAATCGATCCCAATTATGATCCCCTGGGATATCATCAGCACTGGGGAAGATTATACCAGGGAGGCAGAGGACATCATGACGGATGGCGATGGAGTTATGGTTCTTTTTCATCCAACGGAAGAAGATTTTCAACTACAAGACCTAACAGAACAGGCATAAATCTCGGTATAAACTGGAAATTCGGCAGTGACCTTAATAATACTCTATATACTAATTTCGCCTATCTGGAACAGGTCAAACCTGCTCTTATTACAGACAATGAGGATTCCTTTCAAAAATATGATTTCCTTACAGGCAATTCTGTTTCTGATCTTACAGGAATTAATATTTACGGTAATCTCGATCATATGTTTACAGTAAGTGACCCTGCAAAAGGTAAAGAGTATGCCTTTGAAGCAGGGGGAAAATATAAAATCCACCGAACACTTCACACATGGGGTTATGTAGAATATCATAATTTTACAAGAGATTATGAATGGGTTAATTATAAAATGGATGTGAACTATTATTTTGCCAATACCGGTATTACCTGGTATCCGACAGGGAAATTAAGCCTTCAGAGCTATGTAAATTATGTAAAGGTTTCAGGGTTGAATGAAACAGGTAATGAAGTAAAATGGGATCAGATTATACCGGGATTTGGTATAAGGTACAGTTTCAGTGAGAATATGGAATTTCTTTTAGATTATAAATTTTACAGCTATTCCTCTGACTATCCCAATGACGTATATGATAAAGTTCCTGATATTAACAATGATTATAATGCAAATAAATTGATGACCCGATTGACAGTAAAATTTTAGATAACCGTGCTTTATGATGCGCGATTTACGTAACGCGTATTTTCACCGGTACCGGGCAAACACAGTGGTTTGCCCTCACTACTCACGATTTACCATTTAAAAAACCGTATGTTCATCAAAATCTTTTTCCGTTTTCTCTATAGAAGTCCTCAATATCTCACCGGTACCGGGATCGAGAATAATTTGTTTTAACTTTTTCTCGGAAGTAACTACTTTAATTTCATAGACAAGATATTCGTCAAGTTCTTCCAGTTCTATACTGACCGGTTTATCCAAGCCTTTCTGAATGGCTATATTAATGGCATCTTTAAAAGATATTTTTACCATATCAGGATATTTAGCTTCATCGTGTTTTTCTAATTTTATACTCCCTGGTTTTACAGGTTTGTCACCATACTTATCTTCATAATCATCTTTATCAATGTCTTCTTCTCCGGACACTTTCAGTATCGAACCATTTCCGGCATCAACAGATATTTCCATTATATTATAATCATTTGTAACGATTTCTACCTGGTACACAAGATAATCTTCCAGTGCTTCAAGCTCAAGTTCCAGTAACTTACCGGGACATTCTTTCATTGCTATAGATATGGCATGGTCAAAGGATATTTTAGCCATATCAGGATACTTATGTTCATCGAACCTGTATATTTTTATACTTCCACTTTTCTCCTGACTTTCTGCCATAGAATAAAAACTCATTAAACATAAAATTAAGGATATAAACAATATTTTTTTCATAATAATCCTCCTGAAGCTAACCATAAGAATTTAATAATCTCATACATCGCGCTAAACCGCTTATAAATATCTGGAATTATATATTCACCTCAGCATCGCCAACAGTATTTTATCACAAATAATATATACAGCAAAGGAGATTAGAGTGAAAATTAAGAAATAAAATTCCGTAAATAGTCATAGCTTGACTAAAATATAATTATATATTAATATAATGTATGTTTTAATATATTAAAAATAATCTTGGAAATAATTTTTAGGAGGTTTAAATATGCATAAAATTAGTGAAGCATGCATAGCCTGCGGTAGTTGTGCGGAACAATGTCCGGTTGAAGCAATTGAAGAAGGAACTCCCTATATGATTACAGATGCCTGTATAGACTGCGGTGCATGTGTTGATGTATGCCCGGTGAATGCAATTGCTCCCGGTGAATAACTATATAAAGTCTTAGAAATGAAAAGCCGTTCATAACTTTTTACCTTTAAGAGTAAAAAGTGAACGGCTTTTATTACAACGTTTAAGGAGGA
>DAIOEN010000339.1:0-5620 GCA_036746235.1 Vulcanimicrobiota bacterium
GGTTGACCGGTAAAACAGGCAAGATTTATCGCCTCCCGACAGAAGCAGAGTGGGAATATGCGTGCCGTGCCGGTTCTATATCTGATTATTACTGGGGTAATACTATGAATGACACTTATTGCTGGTACAGTGATAATTCAGGAGGCACTATTCATAGTGTAGGAGAGAAGAGTCCTAACGGCCTGGGTTTGTTTGATATGAGCGGAAATGTATGGGAGTGGTGCAGTGACTGGAGCGGCCCCTATACTTCCTCCTGTGTAACAGACCCTTCCGGCCCTCTGTCCGGAACAAAGAGGATCAAACGCGGAGGTGCCTGGAATAAGGGGCAGGATTACTGCAGATCCTCTTTTCGCTATAGTTCCGGTTCCTCTTTCAGAGACTATAATCTGGGGTTTCGTCTTTGCTGTACGCAGTAGTTTTTTATGAGATTGAGATTATCCGTGATTGGTTTCTTAATCCGATATATCCGAGAAATCCGACCTATCCGTGGTCTGAACTCGGATGCGTCGAATTTATCGGATGAGTCGGATGATTGCCGAAGTCTGGTTTCTTTATCCGATATGTCCGATAAATCCGACCTATCCGTGGTCAGACCTGTATTTGAGTTCCACCCCTGAGAATACAAGGATAAGCCTGATTATTTGGGTTGAGCCAAGTAGTTTTTTAAGTCCTTCATCATTTTTATACCTGTCAAGTTTTTCCTCTGCATTTTTTATTTTTTCTTCCATGTTTGTCTGACTGAATTCCTTCTGTGACAGGTATTTGAGTTCAATTAAATAGGAATATTTCATATCAGGATAGCTCGGTAAATTTGGAAGGAGTAAAATATCACAGTAACCTTTATTAAGTTCATATTCGGTTCTTGTAATATAATAATTTGAAACATTCAGGTAAGTTCTCAGGAAGGTCTGAATAGCTCTTTCTCCTTCAATATAATCCCGAAGGGAAGTCTGTTTATTCATTTCATCAGAGAGATATGTAAAAAGCTCTTCCCATTTCCCATCATAGGCCATATTACTGAAAAGTTTACCGAGTTTAAACAGGTTTATTTTAAATATATCTGTATCTCTATAGCCTTCTCTGATATATTCATAATATAACTGTTTTATCACTTCATTCGGTACAATAAGTTCTGTCATTCCTCTGCTTACGCCTTTTATCGTAAGGAGTCCGAAATAATATAAAAGAGAAATGAAATTTTCCGGGTCAATAATTCTTTCAGCAGGGAAACTGTTTACTATATTGGCTTCTATCTGTCCTTCTTCCAGTATGATATTTAATTTTTCAAAATTCCCGTTTACCTTTATTTTGCCCTTCAGGTCTGTTATGATGAGATATTTGAGTTTATTGTAATCTGTTCTGATATTATAATCTAACATATTTTTAGGAAGTGTACTGGTTTTAAGATATTCTTTAACAAAATAGAGAGTCATGTCTGAATTATACATTCTTGTTTTTTCATACTCTGAAAAGAGATAATTATTATACCATCCCTTCATCATTTCAATAGCACTTTCAGGTATTCCATAATGAGAAAGCATTTCTTTAACTTCTATTTCCGTAAAACCGGCCATTTGATTTACTGCCGGGTCTGAAGTAATATTATCTCCAATATTAAATCCGCTTGTTACGTCATCCATAGTAACAGGTGATACGCCTGTAATAAAAAGTTTTGAAATGGGGCCTCCTGTGGTTCCTGCTTTAATTACATTGAAGAAATGCCTGTAGAAGCCTTCTCCGTGAGTTATGGCCATATACTGTTCATTACCTGTCGAGGATATGATTGTATTGGTGAAATTATCATATTCATCTATCATGAGGTAGATTGTTTCATTGCCTTCTACAAAATCTGTAAGGTACTTTAATATTTCCGAAGCTTTTTCAATATTTTCTATTATCTTTTCTTTTTTTTTGGTATCTTTTATATAATCTCTGTATTTTCTTATAAATTTTAGAGATCCTATTTTTATAGTATTATTGAATGAATTTTCCACATCTTTAATATCAGAACTTACCTCGGAGAAATTGAATTTTAAAATTAAATAAGAATTTCTTTCATCTGTCTGGTTATCATAAATATAAGTTTCTTTGAATAAATCTTCGAAAAGTTCTTTTTTAGCTATGTCATAATAATTTCCCATAAGGGAGAGCCACAATGATTTACCGAAACGTCTGGGGCGGATAAAAAATAGATATCGTGATGAAGCTTCTATGTTCTGTATAAACCGTGTCTTATCAACATAGTAGTAATTCTCTTTTTTTATAAGTTGAAAATCTGAAATTCCATAGGGTATTTTTTTCATATTCTTCTCCCTCTGATTTTATTTTTATTATATCATAAATTTTACTAATATTGTATGGAAAAGGGCAGTAAAAAGTGCCTATAAAAATCCGTGAAATCCATTAATCCGTGTCAATCTGTGAGTAAGACAAAGGATAAAAGCCCTGTTTGACGAATAAGAGAGAAAAAAATAGAGAGGAGTTTGTCAATGAGATTGAGATTATCTGTAGTACTGATAGTAATGATAGTAGTGACTTTTTTGACCTCAATAATGGTAAGTGGAAAGAATGCGAAAGAATGGAATAAAGAGGGATTGAGTTTACTTGAGAAGGGGAAATACGAGGAGGCTTTAAATTGTTTTAATAAGGCTCTTGAGTTAGATCCTGGAGTTCCTCAGTTATTGAATAACAAGGGTTATGCCTTATATAATATGGGAAAGAGCGGAAATAATACATATTATGTGGAACGATCTCTTGAGGTATATAATCAGGCAATAAGCAAGAAAGGTGATTATGATAAAGCCTATTACAACAAGGGACTGTCTTTAATGTATTTAAAGAAATATGGTGAAGCGAAAAAGTGTTTTAACCGTGTTCTGGAAATAAATCCCTCAGATAGTGATGCGAAGGATCGAATAAAGGAATGTGACAGTGCAATGAACAGCCAGCCGACTCCTACTCCAGTAGCAGTGGATAACAGCAAGGTTTCTGAGTTGATGAAGAAGGCGAATGGTTGCTATGAAAAGGGAGAATATGATAATGCAGTAACTCTTTATGAAGCAGTTCTTGTAATAGATCCGAATAATAAAGAAGCTATAGGAAAGAAGGCAGCGGCGGAAGTTCTGGCAAAACAGGCGGCAGTGACTCCGACTCCGGTATCTGTGAGTGTGTCGGGAGGAAAGTCTTATACAGAGACAGGTAGTGGAGTAAATTTTGACATGGTGTATATAGATGGCGGAACGTTTCAGATGGGTAGTAATAATGGTGGTGATGAAAGTCCGGTTCACAGTGTAACAGTGAGCAGTTTTTATATGGGAAAATATGAGGTAACGAATCGTGAGTATTCTATGTATGATTCCGGTCATCAGGGTAATTGGTCAGATAGAAGTTATCCGATAGAGCGTGTGAGCTGGGATGATGCGGTTGGATATTGCCGGTGGTTAAGCGGCAGGACAGGAAAGACATATCGTCTGCCTACAGAGGCTGAGTGGGAGTATGCATGTCGTGCCGGTAGTAGTACAGCATATTACTGGGGAGATAGTATGAATGATAGTTATTGCTGGTATGGTAATAATTCCGGCGGTCAGGTACATCCAGTGGGTCAGAAGAGTCCGAATGCGTGGGGTTTGTTTGATATGAGTGGAAATGTATGGGAGTGGTGCAGTGACTGTTATAGTAATAGTTATTATTCTCAGAGTCCGTTGAGTAATCCTGCTGGTCCTGGTTCAGGCTCGTACCGGGTTATACGCGGCGGCTGTTGGGACAGCGGTCCCGATTACTGCCGGTCTGCCAGACGGTTCGGCAACACGCCGGACAACCGCAACAACAACCTGGGCTTTCGCCTGTTGAGCACATGCTACCTGCCAGAAGAGTAAGGTTTACGGATTTTACTCCAGTGCAAACATGCTTTGTCCAGGCCGATTATCCCTGGCCGGCCAGTGGCCGGACGAAGAAAAATGCCCTTTCTGTTTTTAGTAGGCTTTATGAAAAAAGCTCGAAAGATGCAGGAGGGTTTTTCGGTTTTTCATTTATCAATCCCGGTCAAGTCTATTCAGAGTCAAATTTATCAAGTAATTCCAGAAGTTTTTGCTTGCCAATTTTATTTAAAAGAGCTTTTGCAATCTTATCTTCTCCCAGTTTATTAATAATCTTATCTTCTCCCAGTTTATTAATAATCTTATCTTCTCCCAGTTTATTAATAATCTCGTCTTCACCTATTTTATTAATAATTTCATCTTTATATTTAATTAATAATCCTCCCAGAGGTTCTTCAAGTATAAGTTCTTTTAGTCCCTGTTCATCACATCCGGCTTCAAAAGGATTTAACAGTTTCATTATTAACACCTCCCTGTAAAGTTTATTATATAGAAAGATCATCTCCTGATGATAATCCTTTGCATCTTCTGGTTTTTCCAGAGATTTTATCAGTAATTTTCTGACATTATCTTCATGGTGCAGACTTTCTCCATTACCTGAGCAAAATAGGCATGCCACTGAATTTTTATTTCTTTAGGGTATTCTTTCATAATTAAATTATATCATAATTAACCTGTAATTGCTGCAGTTATCTTCTGTTTGCCTGTATCTGTGTTGGAAAAATTGCCTTTATCCGACCTATCCGTTAATCCGACCTGTTCGAGTTCAGACAGAAAAGACAGAAATTTTTAATAATATGGCAGGGAAATCCTCCTTTCCCTGTAGAATTATATATAAATATTTTATATGAAAATGATGAAGTTTTATGCTTCACTGTCTGTTATTTTCATATCTGGTTGTGACCGCTCCGGTCATGTCTGTTTGTTGGAGGAACATATTATGGCCATATTCTGTGAAAAATGCGGTTATCAGAACAGTAACTCTGCAAAATTCTGCAAAGGCTGCGGGGGAGAAGTGATAGCCACAACTGCAAAAGGTACCCTTATGGAAGGCATTATGCTTGAAAACCGCTATGAAATAAAAAGACTCATAAAATCCGGCGGTATGGGGGCAGTCTATGAAGCTCTGGATCATAAATTCAAAAAAATCCCCTGTGCAGTAAAAGAAATGCTCGAACTTTCCACAGACACAGACAACAGACAGTATTTTATAGACAGATTTATGGAAGAAGCCCAGATGCTTCATACATTGAAACATCCAAATCTTCCCACTGTAAAGGATTATTTCGTATCAGGAGGCCGTTATTACCTTGTAATGGAATATGTAAAGGGCAATGACCTTGATACTGTTATGAGGCAATACGGTACAGAAGGAGTGCCGGAGGAATCTGTCATAGAATGGACAAAAGAAATACTTGATGTTCTTTACTATCTTCACAGCCAGGATCCTCCTATAGTATACAGAGACTTAAAGCCTGGCAATGTAATGATCCGTGCTTCTGATAATAAGATAATGCTTATAGATTTCGGCATAGCAAGAAGTATAAACCCTGAAAGCGACACAACAAAAACCGGTATAGGGACGCCTGCTTTTGCTCCTAAAGAACTTCTTCTGGGAAAACCTGAAATCCGTTCTGATATATATTGTCTTGGAGCTACCATGCACTGTCTCCTTACAGGAATAGTTCCTGTAATACCGGGAGATTTCAGCCCTGTAAGAAGCCATAAGCCCCGTGTATCACAGG
>DAIOEN010000340.1:0-5597 GCA_036746235.1 Vulcanimicrobiota bacterium
AAAAGCGGAAAAGCTTTTAAGAAAAATGTCGCATGTACAAGTCCCCATCCTCCGACCGGTTACGACCCAGATCCAGGCCTGGTTAAGAATGATCTTGCCTGGACCGGAACAGTCCTCTTTGAACCGGTTACCCTTATAAAAAAATAGATTAATGCCTGTTAATCCCCGACAATGACGGGTGTCATTGAGAGGAGCGAAAATGACGAAGCAATCCCGTCTGATTAGCCTCTACCGGTGGGATTGCTTCGCTTCGCTCACAATGACGATGTTTACACATTAAAATCATCGTGGTTAATTACTAACAATTTATATAGTGATCTACCAGTTCTTTTATTTCATCCTGCATACCGTAAAGATTCTTATTCAGATCTTTATCTCCGTAATGTTTCAGTGTTTTCTCTATACCGTCTATTACAGCGGGAGTGAAAACATCGTCTTTTTCATAAATTTTTCTCTGTTCCACCAGTTTTTTTGCAGATTCCCAGCACGATGCAGGTAATTTCGGAAGTTTTTCCTGGATTTTTTTATGTTCCGATGAGAATATATTTACATCTACATAGAGTTTTTCCGCCGTTTCAAGAGAATCTTCCATTGTAAGGCCATGTCTTGCTGCAACCGAAAGACCTGCCAGCAGGTGATAAATATTGGCTGAACCGTCAGGACATCTGAATTCTACAGTCTGTTTATCGGTACAGTCAATCATTTCTTCTTCTATACCGGGATTGGCGTCTTTAATCATATTGCTTACACCGAGCCATCCCAGGGGAACCCTTACGAGAACGGAACGGTTTCTGTCACCCCAGCATATATTTGTAGGTGCTTCCTGTTTCGGTACAAGTCTTAAATAGGAAGTAGGTATGGTATTGCCGAATGCGGTAAGAGAAGGTGCCAGAGACAGATAGCCTGCTATGGTTTTTCTGGCAGTATCGCTCAATCTGTTCCTGTCTGTCATAACACTGTGTCCGTTTTTAAGAAATCTTGTGTGTATATGGAGACCGCTTCCTGCATGGCCTACGAGGATTTTTGGAGCAAATGTGACCATAAGTCCGTATTTATTTGCAATCATCCTCAATATCCATTTTGCAGTGACTATCTGGTCTGCAGCATCTTCTATAGATGTAGGGACAAATTCTATTTCATGCTGTTCTATATCATGTTTTTCACCTGTAATATTTCCTACTTCTGCATGGCCATATTTTATCTTACCTCCTGCCTGTGCTATGGCATCCATGGCTTCACATCTTATATGTTCCCATTTTATAAAAGGAGCTGATTCCTGATAGCCCTTCTGTCCCACTATGGGATAGAGGCCCTGTCTGTCATAAAAAATATAATACTCAAGTTCTGCCATGGCTTCCATTGTAAGTCCTGTTGTTTCTTTAAGAGATTTATGGGCTTTCCTTACAATATACTCGGGAGCACTGGGAAGAGGCATCCCTTCATTTGTATAGTAAGAACACAGTATATCTATGGATGGCATGGAAGAGAAGGGATTTACAAAAGCTGTTTTATATCTCGGTATAACATAGAGATCACTTGAAGATGCATCTATATAGGAAAAGAGACTTGAACCATCGACTCTTTCTCCTGTAGAGAGGATTCTGTCTAACTGTCCTTTACCTGTAATAACAAAATTAAGAGTCTTGAGTTTTCCGTCTCCTCCTGTGAAACGAAAATTAACCATTCTGATATTATTATTTTCTATAAATTTAATGAGATCTTTTTTTGTAAATTCTTCAGGACTTTTTTGAAGATATGTTACGATTTTATTGGGATTTAATGTTATATTATCTGTCACGTTAAAACCACCTTTCCGGTGGATAGAATTCACCTTTTCAGTTTAGATTCCTCCTGTGAAATGACAGATGATGACCAGGCCTTTTATAAGACTGGACATACAGGGTATAATTAATAAAGAACGTAATGAAATATTATGAAAGGGAGTATAATATGAAGAAAAATTATATCTTTATTATAATATTATTTATATCTTTATTTACACTAAAAGTAATGGCAGATGATTATGATGAAATTAAAAAATTGTATGAACCTAAAGGTTATACTGTTACGAAATGTAATATTGCTAAAAACTGGGCTGTAATTGACTGGAAATATAAAAGAGAATGTGAAGGAATGGCTCTTCTAAAATATACAGATGGTAAATGGACTACTGTATGCTGTGCAGGCGGTGCTTTTGATTATGATTTTCTGTCTCAAAAAGACGTTCCTTTAGAATTATGGCAGAAACTTATTCCGACTGATATCCCCCGGTGGACTTATTTAACATCTAAAGAAAGACTGACATACGACAGGCTGGAAAACGATAGATATACACCTCTGATACTTACTTTGATGAGAAATGAAATTTTTGCAAAATACGGAAGAAAATTTAATGATCCCTTACTTCGCAGTTATTTTGAAACATGCCCCTGGTATAAAATCAATCCTTATTATAACGATAACATGCTTACAAAAATTGAGCGTTATAATGCACAATTGATTCTGGATTATCAAAAGTATAATAATCTTTTATACTAAAAACCGGTATTAAGTGCCGGTAATAAATCAGCCAGGAGGTTTATGAAATGTTTTTCGGTAAAGTAATCATTATTGCTCTATTTATTATGATTAGTATCTTTCCTCTGAAGGCATCAGAGCCGGATTTAATAAAGGAGGAAATAGTTTTAATCAAAGGCGGAACATTTAAGATTGGGGAAAAAATTGTTACCGTAAGAGATTTTTACATTGGTAAATATGAGACTACAAATAAGGAATATTGCCTCTATGATCCTTATCATGAAAATCCGGGAGATGATTTGCCTGTAATAAACCTGGAGTGGGAGGATGCTGTAGCTTATTGCAGCTGGCTGAGTAAGAAAACAGGAAAAATTTATCGCCTTCCTTCTGAAGCAGAGTGGGAATATGCCTGCCGTGCCGGTTCCGCTTCAGATTATTGCCGGGATATATCCCAAAATATAAATGACTATTGCTGGTACTGTGAGAATTCCGGCAATCATGTTCACAGGGCAGGGGAAAAGAAACCAAATGCATTTGGATTATATGATATGGCCGGTAATGCCTGGGAGTGGTGCAGTGACTGGTATGACGATTTTCATTCGACTCATACTGCAATGGGCGGAAGTTTTAGCAGCGGTGCCGGGAGTTGTAAATCGAATTACAGAGGTAGTCTGCCTGATTTCCACTATGACGGCCCTGGCTTTCGCATTGTCAGAGAGATGGAATAAGAATACTTAAATTTTTCTTGTAAAATCTTCTATGAGTCTGTTTCTCAGTTTTACACATTATCCTTATAAAGGTGTTTGATCAGCATACCCAGTCCGAGGCCTGGAAGACATCCGGCAATCTGTATCAAAGCCAGTTCAAAATTCCATACAGACTGTCTGTGCATGGTATAAAAATATACTGCCATGAGACTTCCCACTCCTGCGACAATACCTCCTCCCAGACCTGCCATTACCGGTTTTGAACAGTATAAAAGTCCTCCTATTGCTCCCCCTGTAACAGCACATATCAAACATGCAGAGAAGGTGAGATTAAGTCCGAAGCCGAAACCTGTAAGTTCCATCCCCGGCATACCGCATAATAAAACCATAATTATAAAACCGGCTTTCTGTCTTCCTGTAATTTCTCTTCCTATAAGGCTCATTTTTATAATTCCTTTCTTTCCATGCCGGATAATGAAAAATTCTCCCGTTAGAAAAAGGGAGAATTTTGACATCCGGAAAAATAGTTGATTTTATAAATATTTCTCGGACGGCTCCAGTATACGGTGAGTTTCTCTTTTTATCCATTCCCCTGTATTGAGTCCTACCACTCCTCCTATGAGTCCCGTCGTGGGTATTGCAAGGACAGGAGGTAATACAAGACTTCCAAGGGCAGTTCCGAGAGCCACTCCCGTAAGACCTGACATAAATTCCCACCCTTTTGTATCACTGGCAGCTTTCAGGGTATTTCCTATGAAAGAAGTTTTTACCTGCTTGTCCGGGAAGAGTTTTTTGTCGGGTTCCGTTATGACAGGAGGAGCATTCTCTATTATTCCAGCAGACCCCAGGGCAAAACCTGCCGCATTCGGTATGTTTGCTCCCGGATTATTTACTATATTCGGTATAATCCATTCATTTATTTTTCTGTCTTCAGGCAATACTGAATTTATCATACGGACCTGATTGGAATAACAACTGTTTTTAAGGGTGTTGTAATAATCACTGCTTCTGTCTTTAAAGGCTTCTTCCAGATTTTTTTTAAGTAATTCCTTTTTTTCTTCTTTATTTAAATTCAGCTTATATCTTATCAGTTTATGACCTGCTCTTCTGCAGCCTTTCTGAACAAAATCTTCCCATGTGCCGAGCTGATATATATTTTTAAATTTATTTTTCATTCCGTCTATGAGACTGTAGCTCTGTCCTTCTTTCAATCGTGCTTCTATAGAAAGAACAAGACCGTTTGAGGTTTTTCCGTCAGATGTCGTTATCTGTCCGTCATCTTCAAATTCGAAATATGACAGGGCATGACCTGCAATCCATTCAGGTGCAAAAGGTTCTATTACTATATAAACATCTTTTACCTTATCGGGATTTAAAGAGATTTCTTTAAATACCGGTTCCCAGTCTTTGACTTCTGTCGCTTCTTTAAAACCGCATCTCACATTGCCTATGTGAAGGAGTCCGTCTTCTCCCGTTCCCAGGTTTTTTGCTGGCATTTGATCTTTTATCCATGGTGCTTCTTCCGGTTTTATCTGAGGTTTTGGTATAAGAGCAAGTTCTTCTGTTGTTGTTTTTTGAAAAGAATCCTTTATTTTATCGCCTTTAAAGTCAGATAGAATCCTTGTTGAATAATTCAGATTCGCCTCAGGAGTGGTATGCTGAATTTTCATAACGTTCCCTCCGTTTATTGGTAAAACAGCTAGTATGATTAATTATTATACTTTTGCATTTTTTACACAAAGCCTTATGTCATCTTGTAGAGGCACACGGCTGTGCGCCTCTACAAAGTAACAGTTTTTCAAAATTCTGTAAAAGTATAGTTAGTTAAAAATTATAATTTTTAGCCAGTCAATCTTAGCTGCAATAGAGTCCACCAAGTTTTAATCCTGAATAACCACCTACAGCAAATCCTATGGCACCTCCAATAATTCCTCCAAAAACACCGAACGTTTTTGTCCCTGCTATAGCAAATGTTGCAGTTCCTGCAACAGTACTTGCTGCTGCTATTGCCATTACAGTACCAATAGGAGGCGTCGGACCGGCTTTCTGTGATTTTAACAGATCTGCCATAAGTATAGTTTCATCAGACTTATTTTCACCTAGAACTACCTTATCTCCAGGTAATTTTACATCTGTTTTTTTTAAATTTGTTTTTATCTGTTCCGGTGCTATAAAATTTTTATCTCTTATTTGCATATCTATTCTCCTTTAATATTAATTAATATATAAATTTTATTATAAAAAAGATATTATTTCAATGTTTAAATGTTAATAAATTGTTAAATAATTTTATATAAAATCACCTGTCCTTTTAAAATACTGTAACGTCAAGAATTAATCTGACCAGTAAAATAATAAATAAAGTGTCTAAAA
>DAIOEN010000341.1:0-5563 GCA_036746235.1 Vulcanimicrobiota bacterium
CCTCCGAAATGAATGCACTCTTTTTCTATTCCTGCGAGAGCTTCCATAAGACTTTCCGAAAGAGTCGGATGGGGATATACTGTTTTTAAGGCTTCTTTTGCACTTAAACCCTGACTGACAATTGTTGCCGCACCGCCTATCAGTTCAGTTGCCTTTGGCCCTATTATGTGAATACCAAGAATTTTATGATCCTCTTCTTTTGCAATAATCTTTATAGAACCGTCTGTTTCTCCGATACATCCTGCTTTACCATTTGCAGCGAAAGGAAATCTGCTTTTTATACATTTTATACCGAGTTCTGCGGCCTTCTGTTCCGTTAACCCAACACTTGCCACTTCCGGACTGGTATATATACATCCGGGGATCAGATCATAATCTATCATGGCTTTTTTATGACTGCACGCATTTTCAGCTGCTACTATGGCCTGGGCACTCGCAACATGAGCAAGGAGTTTTTTCCCTGTAATATCACCTATGGCGTAAATACCTTCTACAGAAGTCATCATTGTTTCATCAACAGCAACTGCTTCTCTTTCAAATGTTATTCCTGCATCTTCAAATCCCAGGTTTCTCGTGTTTAATTTTCTTCCGAGAGACACAAGCATTTTCTTTGCTTTTATGACTTTTCCGCCTTCAATATGTGCTTCTATTTCTTCCCCATCTTTTACTTCCAGTATTTTTGCGCCTGTCATAATTTTTATACCCTGTTTCTGCATAAAGGCCTGTAAAAATCTGCTTATCTGTATATCTTCAGTGGGAACTATATTTTTCATCATTTCTACAACCGTCACGTCAGAACCGAAGGTTTTAAAGATTATAGCCCATTCGCATCCAAGATAACCGCCGCCTGCTATGATTATACTTTCCGGTATATCTGTCATGGTAAGTGCATCATCACTTGTAATACTTTTCTTCGAATTAAATATACCGGGAATTAGTGGTTCTGAGCCTGTGGCAAGAATTATTTTATTGCTTTTTACAGTTTCCTGTCCTGTCACTTCTATTTCATTTTTATTAAGTAATGTTCCTCTACCTTTTACAAGTGTTATTTTCCTGTCTTTTATGAGCTTTAATATGCCGTTTCTCAGGTTTTCTACTACTCTGTTTTTTCTTTCGATTATTCGGGAATAATCGAATGTTACATTGTCGGCTTTAAGGCCGAATTCTTCCGCCTTCACCATATGTCTGTAAAGATCTGCACTGGCAAGTATTGCTTTTGTAGGGATACATCCTCTGTTAAGACATGTGCCTCCTACTTCTCTTTCTTCAATCAAACATACATTTGCTCCCAGTTGTGCTGCTCTTATGGCAGCAACATATCCTCCCGGACCTCCTCCAAGGACTGTTAAATCATACATAAAAATGCTCCTTTATAAGATAATCGTGACGCGTGACGCGTGACGCGTGACGCGAGGAGTGCCTGTAATTTGTTATGGAATACACTATATATTATATAAAATCCGGAGAAAATTCAAGTTCTTTTATGAATTTTCTAAAAGAGCAATTTTGAGCAAGAATTTTTTGTAAGATATGTTATAATGAAATATTATAGTGTATTTTATAACTTAATTAGAGTGAAAAGTGAAAAGAATAGGATATTACTCACTATATTCGGTAAAGAAGAGAGAAAATGAATAAATGTCAGCTTTGCTGGACATGGAGCAAAATCCGGCATGAAAAAATAAATGATAAAGATGAAAAAGAACCGGGTTATCCTTACATTGACAAAACAAACAGGATAATAGGTCTTAAATTTTTCGATAATTCCTATCCCGTAAATAAAGGAACTTTATTTGTCAAATGTGTTCTTAACGGAATGGAAATATTTGAAACGGAAAAAGGAACCTTCCCTGTAGAGAAAAATCACTATTTAATATTAAATGACGAATGCAAATATACGTCACGTATCAATCCTTCTCATGACGTAGAGTCTTTTTGCATATCTTTTATGAAACCTTTTGTGGAAGATGTAGTCAGAAGTATAACGGTACCTGACGAAAAGCTTCTGGATGATCCAAAAAGCCATTCTATATATCCTGTATTTAATGAAAAATTATATACTCAGGATAATATAATCACAGAATTGATACAGAATCTCAAATGTACCTCCGACTGTGAAAATAATTTAACTCAGGCCTATCTGGAAGAATTATTTTATAAATTGCTGGAACGGATATTAATTTTAAATTTAGATAAAAAAAACGAAGGCATAAGCACTTTAAAGAAAGTACCCCGTATTGAAACACTGGAAAGGCTTAATCTTGCACGGGAATTTATGCATTCCAATATTGACAGGCCGATTAATCTGAGTCAAATTGCCAGTAACGCTTACCTTTCAACTTATCATTTTCTCCGTTTATTTAAAGAAGTATTCGGCGAAACTCCCAGACAGTATTTAATTCGTAACAGACTGGAAAGAGCCAGAAAACTTCTCCTCCATACAAAACTTTCAGTTACTGATATTTCCCTGGAAATAGGCTTCGACAGCATCAGCCATTTTACCCGTCTTTTTACCCGCCATTTCGGAAGTTCCCCCGGAAAATTTCGCCAGTCCCTGCAGAGCAGATAAATATGCGAATACTTTATTATGGCCCCGGCGGCGGAACAGGTCATATAGTGAGAGGTTATTCTATTCTCAGAGAATTAAAGAGAGAACATGAACTTTTTATGATTGCCTCTTCTCCTTATGTTCATATTTTAAATAATTCCTCTATAAGTGTTTTTAAAATACCTGGCAGCCATGAAAACACCCTTGATAATTCCGTAATTATAAAAAATATTATTGATTTTATAAACCCTGCTCTCTTAATAGTAGATACCTTTTATTACGGTTATTACGGGGAACTGAACTGTTATCTTCAATCGAAATCTTTAAAGAAAATATTTGTTTTCAGGGACAGACAGGATGAAATGATACATCCTGATCTTTCCTGTTATGATATTGTTATTATCCCTGATCCTTCAGGTTACAGGCGATTACCGGAAGAAAAACTTAATTTTATAAGGACCGGTTATATAGTCTGCAGAAAGCCTGATGAATTAAAACCGGCACATGAAGCACTCCTGTATCTCAGAGTCTCTTCTCCCGGTAAAAAAATAATCCTCGTTATGCACAGCGGATATGGTCATGAAGGGGAAAATCTTTTTCATATGGCATCAAAGGCTGTTTCAGAGATGAAAAGAGAAGATCTTATAGTAAGATTTGCCTCTATGAAACCTTTAATTGATGCAAAACTTTCACCATATCATATAAATTATTTTCCTGCCGTAGAATTACTGAAACCGGTGGATATTGTTATATCGGGAGGGGGCTATAATACGTGTCATGAAGTCTCTATGGCTGGAAAGAAAAGAATTTTAACAGCCTTTAACAGACAAATCGATGACCAGTCAGTAAGGATTTCCTCTGAAAAATATATCTTTACCGATAGAGAAAGCCTGAAAGAGTGTCTGACTGCAGCAATTGAAGATGAGTCTCATTTTTTACCTGCTCCTGAATTTTATAATGGTTCCTCTATGGTTGCAGCGCTAATAGAAGAATTTTAAGAAGGAATTTTTGTAAAATTAGACGAATAAAATCAAGAAAACGGAAAGGAGATTTTATGTTAAAGAAACTCTTAATCACATTACTTGTAATCTTTGTGCTATCATGCCAGGCAATGGCTGAACTGACTGAACTGCCGGAACCGGCAGGTAATATTGCCATTGTTACCCATAACGATATGATTTATTTTATCGGAGGTAATGATGAAAATATTGCTAAAAAATCATTTTATGCCTATTCTCTGAAAACGGAAAAATGGGAAAAACTTCCCGATATGAATGAAGGACGACTGGGCCACTGCGCTCTTTACTATAAGGATTCTATTTATGTTTTCGGAGGTATTGGTAATGTTAAAGATTCCCCTGTAATATTAAGTTCCGTCGAGGTTTTCGATATAAACAAAGGCGTATGGCGTAAAGAAAAAGATATGCCGCAAAAAAAGGGAAGATTTGCTATGGCCTCGAAAGGGAATAAGGTTTATTTCTTCGGTGGTTTGAAGGATAAAACTAAAAGTACTGATTCGGTAGAAGAATTTGATCTGGAAACTGGTACATGGGAAGGTAAAGAAGACCTTCCGGGAGCCATGAACAGAATGTCTGCAGTAACGTCACAGGACGGTTTTATCTATGTTATAGGAGGAGAAAACGAAGACGGAGATACTCTTAATTCTGTATATAAATATGACCCTTCGACAGATAAATATACGGAAATAAGTCCTCTTAAAGATCCGAGAAAAAATTTCGGAGCAATTTCCGTAGATAACAGAATAATAGTAACAGGCGGCTGGGATGTAAAGAGCGGCCAGAAGATTTTCCTTAAATCTACAGAGATATACAATCCTTATAAATCCGCATGGGAAGAAGGCCCGTCATTGAAAGAAGGCCGTGATGCTACAAGAATTATCATCTTAAATGGCGAATTTGTAGCATTCGGAGGATATAATGGCTCAGTACTGTCTTCCATAGAAAGTCAAAGACTCCCGTTTTTTTCATCTTCCTGGAGGATTGACGAACCTCTTAAATTCCATCTTGCTTACCTTCCTTCGAAAGAATCTACAGGTGAAAATGCTGAAACTGTGAAATCTCTGGGATATACTGAAGATTATCGTCCCGATATTGATAATATAATTTACAGAAATATATATAATCTCGGATTTCCTCTCCCTGAGGTAGAAGACGGTGAAAAATATAAACTTTATTTAAAACTATTTGAATTTCCGTCATGTTTCAATGTAACAGAATCTACCATACCTTTACTGGACGAATATCTTATGAATAAACTTGGTCACAGTGAAATATTATATAAATTCGTATCCAGTGCTCACAATGTTGCTGTAAAGATGGAATATAAAGAAAAATCCGATAAGGAATTTTCCCCTTCCAGTCCTTACCCTTCATTTAAAGTCTCAAAAGACGGCCAGAAAGCATTTGATGAAGATGTTAACTTTATGTCCCTTTATGTCACACCTTTTGAGAAAAAAGAAGGCCTTTCTCAGGATGAACAGGAAAACTGGAGTGCCCAGGGAGTGGTAGCTTTTCACAGGGAACTGGTCAGGATATACAGAAAAGATCTGAAAGAAATTTCCGGTATTGACGGAGATAACTATTATTATTTTCTGCAGAAAGCCGATAATAAAAGCAGTGTAATTATTAAAGTTCCCAGAAATCCCATGGTTTTTTCCGACTGGCGTCATAATGATATGCCGGCAGATCCGGGACATATGTTTTTAAGCGGACTTCTGCTTATATACAGGACTGAATATAAGAATCAAGATACCTGTAATATAGAAAAAATGATAGTAGACTCTGAAGATTTCTTTAAACATTTCAGTAAAGAAAAAGCCACTGTCTTTGAAGTCGGATCTGTTGTGAGGATTTAATCTGTCAAAAAGGAGTTGTCCAAAATTTTTTGGACAACTTCAGATTTATTATTCAATTGTTATTTTATAATCTACAGGATAAGGTTTTACACCGGAATTTATAACTACCAGAAATAATTCTGATGAGTTTTTCCCTGAAA
>DAIOEN010000342.1:0-5549 GCA_036746235.1 Vulcanimicrobiota bacterium
GTGAAACTGAATTGAGGCTTACAGGTATTCCTGCTGATAAGTTTGAAGATTATAAAAAGGCTATAGAGAAGTTTAAGATACTTGGAAATAATCTTTTTGTAGTTACCAACAGGAAGATTGAATTAACAGATATTTTTCAGCAGATTGACTATGCCAGGGAAATAACGGATAGGAAAAAGATTCTGCTGGTTTTTGATAGTCTGCAGAAGCTTCCTGTTAAAAGTTTAAGGGATAGGAGAAGCGGTATTGATTTATGGCTCAGAGATCTGGAGGAAATAAGGGACAGAAAAGAAGTGGAAATTCTTCTGATATCTGAAATAAAGAGAGATGAGAGAGGAGGGAGTTACAGACCTCTGGTTGACTCGTTTAAAGAGTCAGGCGATATTGAATATACGGCCGATACAGCTCTTGGAATTTACAGGCCTGATGCTGAGGATAATACTCTGGTAAGGCTTGAGGTTCTGGCCGGTAGGGATGTTGAAAGTGGTATTGTGGCAGATTACAGAGTTAAATATCCTTTCTGGGAATTTGAGGAGGTTAACAGAGAGAAAGAGAATTTGTACGGATTTATGGAGGTATAAGTTATGGATATGTTTGATCAGATCGATTTTGAAAATGAAAAGGTAAATGTTAAAGTTAATGACGGGGAAAAAATTAATGAGGATTTTTCAATTGTAATACCTGTTATGGGTCATTATATGGATGCCTTATTTGCCAGTGAGGAGACATTAACAAAATGTCCTAAGGTTTTTAGTGAAGCAGCTGTTAAAACATTTAATCCACCAAAGCTTACAGCAGGTCAACACAGAGCTTTATATGGTCTTTTTAAGATTTATTCGAGAAGGGGTTTGAGCTTAAAAACTTTTACCGAAGGTATATTTGTAACTCCTTATGAATTATGTGAGGCTATGGAATATAAGAGAAATAAGCTGGGAAAATTTCATATAGCTGATCAGAAAGAAGCTATAGAAAATGTTATGTCTATTGGCCGTAAAATGATGGATATTTATAAGAAAGAGTTTCAGGAAGTAAATAAAAAGAATGATAAAAAGGTGTATAAGGTCTGTGTTCATAAGGATGTGAAACTGCTGGACTGCGTTTATCAGGCATTTGTTGAGGATGAAGAGGATACTGAAGAAGAAGAAAAGGTTAGAAAGCATGTCAGAAAATTATGGGTGAAGCTGCATGAAAGTCTTTTTAATGAACATTATTTTAAACTTTCTTTATCTAATTTTTATTCTGAGATAAGTCAGGTTTTACGTAAAAATAACAGGAGAATAACTGAGTATCACTGGACATTCATGTTATGGCTCCTTAAGCAGAATAAGCAGACTACAGAAATTAATGTTGATAAACTTGTAAAGATTTTAAAGATTTATACTGATAATAAAAACCTTTCAAGAGCAAGAAAATATGTCAGAGATTTATATGTAGAATTCAAAGAAATAAATTACCTGATTGATTATGAATTTGATGTGCAGGCAAAAAGTGGCGGAAAAAAAGATGTGTTAGTAATTAATCCTGAGACATTCGAGTCTTTAAAGAAGAATCTTCAGAGATCTAAAGAGAAAGGTCATGGTTATTCCAGGAATTAAGGGAAGGGTTGTACGGCTAAAAGGGAAGGGTTATACGCCGAAAGGGAAGGGTTGTACGCCGAAAGGGAAGGGTTATACGCCGAAAGGGAAGGGTTATACGCCGAAAGGGAAGGGTTATACGGCTAAAAAGGAAGGGTTGTACGACGAAAAGGGAAGGGTTATACGGCTAAAAGGGGAAGGGTTGTACGACGAAAAGGGAAGGGTTGTACGACGAAAAGGGAAGGGTTGTACGACGAAAAGGGAAGGGTTGTACGACGAAGGTGTTTTTTACAATCCCTTGTACCATATGGTTTTCAAAGGTCAATTTTTTACGTAGTAATTATATAGTAACTCTATAGTTACTATATAGATTGGGGGGAGGGGAACTTAACGTCCCCCTCCCCCTAAAAAATAAGGAATTTTATTTTATTCGCCCCAAATCCACCCAATTCAGCTTTTTTATAAATTTTTTAATTTAGATCATTGTAAAAAAAGGCAAATTATTTCCCCGGATTTTATTTATACTAAATTTTTTTTAATTACCATAGTTTCCACCAGGGTTTTTTATTTTGTTCCATTTCTTTCCGCCAGGCTTCAGCTATAAGTTTTTTTTCTTCTTCTGACTGCAGCTTTAACTGTTCTATTTCTTTCTGGTGTATTTCCTGAAGTTCTTTCAGTGCCCGTTCTTTTTCTTTTATAGTTGAATTCTGATCTTTTAATTGTATTTCGATTTTTGCCTTTTCTGTAGCTAATTCTTTTAAATTATTGGCATTATCAAGTAGTATTTTTTGTATTGATTCGGCAGGTGCCGGTAATTCTTTTAATTGTTTTAGAGCTTCTTCTGCTTCGGTTTTTGCCCTGGATTTTTCTTCTATTTCTTGTTTGAGTTTTTGTTCCAGTTCTTCTTTTTCTTTTTGTAATAAATTTAAGTTCTGAGTATTTTCTGTTATTATCTGCTGAATAGATTCTGCCGGGCCTGGAAGGGCTTTTAGTTGTTCGTTTAGTTGTTTATTTTCTTCTAATACGGTTTCCAGTCTTTGTTTTAAAAACTGGTTTTCATTGGTTAATTTGCCGGCTAAAAACATAGACTGTTCTTCCAGAGGTTTCATTAATTGTGTCTGTTTTGTGTCAAAGTAGTTATCTATGCTTTTTTGTACAATATTGGAAATTAATTCGACGTCCAATTGATTTCCAATGGAAGTCGAATGGACTTCTTTTTGATTTCCAATGGACTTCCAATCAATTCTTTTGTTGTTATCATCAGGTTTTGTCTCTACGTCCAATAGACTTCCATTGGACGTCCAGTCCGTTTCCAATCCATTTCCATTGGAAGTCGAATGGACGTCCATTGGATTTCCATTGGACTTCCAATCAGTTCTTTTATCGTTATCATAAGGTTTTGTCTCTACGTCCAATTGACTTCTATTGGATGTCCAATCCGTTTTCAATGTGTTTCCATTGGAAGTCGAATGGACTTCTTTTTGATTTCCAATAGACTTCCAATCAATTCTTTTATCGTTACTATAAGGCTTTGTTTCTATGTCCAATGGACGTCCATTGGACGTCCAATCCGTTTCCAATTGATTTCCATTGGAATTCCATTGAATTTTGTTTTGACTTTTATTGGAATTCCAATCTGAAAAAACCCTTATTAAATCTTTCTTTTTGACTTTTTTTATTTTTTTGTTTCCAATGGAAATTATTTCTACTTCCAATCGACCAGTTTTTATTGCTTTGTAAATTGTTGAAATATCAAGTTTAAGTAATTCAGAGGCTTCTTTTATTGTTACTGTTACATTATTGCTCATAGTTTCACCTTTCGCTGAAAATAATAAAGCAGGTGAGTTGTTTCATGGTAAGAGATCTTCACCTGCTTTATTTTATGTATTTATATTCTACAGATTGAACAGGTTTCCTTTTTTTCATGACATGGTAGTAAGGGGTAATGAGTAGCTGAAATAGTTTTTTGGATTGTGGATGGTTCGGCAGGATTAAATTTGTAATCGTGCCAGGTTTTATGTTGATAAACTATTTACCGTGCCAGATTCAGCAGGGTTTATTTTGATAATATTACCAGATCTGGCATTGCTTTACTCTGAGAGCTTTTTGGCCATGCCAGATTTTATATTGATGAATTAGTGCCTGTGCCAGACTTTTCTGGTTGTTAGTTGGCGTTTAATTCTATTGAATTGGTTTTTTGAGTTTTTGGAGGATAAAGTTTTGTATGTATTGAATAATTCTACAAATATAAGAGAGAGGTATTATGACGTGAAAGATATAAAACAGATAAGCATATTAAGTGATTTTTTAAGTAAGAAGGTTAAGGCAAAAGGCTGGAGTAAAAGAGCTTTTGCAGAAAAGACCGGTTTGAATGAAACCTATGTATATAAGCTCTTATCCTGGAAAAGAGAGTTTACACCTAATGATGAGACTTTAGAAAATATTTCCAATGTGCTGGAGTTATCAGATAAGGACAGGAAATATCTTCTGGAACTGGCAGTAAAGGAGAGGGAGGCAGGGAATATAATTTATGAAGATGTGCCGGCTCCACCACCAGATCCCCCTGAACCCGGCCCTGCTCCAGAACCTCCTGAGCCGGTACCCCATCCAGATCCACCGCCACCAGATCCGCCTCCGCCGGATATTGATCAAAATACTTATTTTGAAATTGTCCATGAAAAACTCAGACAGGATAAATTTGTTTTAAGGAATGACAATATTGATGGGTTAAGTGTTGTTGTTGCAACCAAACAGGAGTTTCAGTTGTTATGGTTTGGAACTCAGATGAATATTTTTGTAATTATGGGTTGTTCAGATAAGATTTCTAAAGAGGTGATAGAGAATTTTTTTAAACATGCAATTGATTATGCGATAAAGAATAATCATGGATTGCCACTTGGTTTTTTCTCCTGTGTCACTTCCTTTGCTTTTTTAGTGTCATCAGGTATTGATGAAGATGCTAAGCAATTTGTCCAGGGAAGTTATAAGAAGCATTTTGCAGCTTTTGAAATGCCTGTTCTTTGTAATCTGAAGAGTAAGGAATTATTTTATTATAAGGATACTCCTTTCTGGGGTTCTATTTATTATAAATTCTTTAGAGATTTTATTGAAAAGTTTTTTAGATATAAAGGTTAGTTTTTACCAGGTTTTTGTGATTGGGGGCTTCTTCTTTGATGCTGTGGTAATTCTATATTTTTAATGATTTTAGGAGTTTTGTAAAGATTTATGAAATTATCAGATCAATTTTTTAAAGCAGAAAAATTAATAGAGAATATACATAATTTAGAAATTAAAATAGCAAATACAAGGGAAAAGAACTTTATTAAGTTATTGTCTACGGTTAAGCAATCTATCAAAGATAACAAGATGAATGATGAAATATCAGATATGTACGTCAGTAAGTTCATGAGTTTTTTAACCAAAGTGTATAAGACTTTACAAGAAGATTATGATGATTTATTACTTGAAATTGAAGAAGGTTTAGAGAATTAATTGCTTGTAAAAAACATGTCCGACTTTTTCCTTCGTCAATTTGAGGACGTATTCCCGGTAAGTCGGTCATTTTAGGGGTAAAACAGGGTGTTTTAGGGCTAAAATGCCGTAAAATGGACGTTTTTTGAGGTTTTGGGAAGGTTAATTTTTGACAGAATTACTCCTAAAAGGGGGGTTTTTGAGAAATTTTTGTCAGAAATTCAAAATAAGCCTCCAGGAAGGCTTAGAAGGTTTTCATTGATAAAAAGGATTGTTGGAAGGGGTAAAATGCGTGAGAAGCGATTTTAGAAGCATATAAAGTATTCTGGTAGAGAGGTGAGTTTATGAATAAGGTTGGTAATGAGGCATGGCAGGTGGAGCAGCCGGAGCAGCCGGAGCAGCCGGAAGAGGGAGAACAGATAACCGGGAAATATAAGAGTGCTTTTGCTGAGATAAAGGCTGAGCTTAAGAGTGAGTTCGGGAAACTTCCTGAAGATTGGAGTT
>DAIOEN010000343.1:0-5523 GCA_036746235.1 Vulcanimicrobiota bacterium
CCTAACCTTCCAGTACCTTTGTAACAACTCCGGCTCCTACGGTTCGACCGCCTTCTCTTATGGCAAATCTTGAACCCTGCTCGATTGCAACGGGAGTTATTAACTCTACTGCCATTCTTATATTGTCACCGGGCATTACCATTTCCACATTCTCAGGTAATGTTACAGAACCTGTAACATCGGTTGTTCTCATATAGAACTGCGGACGATATCCCTTGAAGAACGGTGTGTGACGCCCACCTTCTTCTTTCGATAATATGTAAACCTCTGCCTCGAATTTTCTGTGAGGTTTTATGGAATTTAATTTCGCCAGTACCTGGCCTCTTTCTATATCTTCTCTTCCTACACCGCGTAACAGAATTCCTACATTGTCTCCTGCTATCCCTTCATCAAGGGTTTTACGGAACATTTCTACTCCTGTTACCACAGTTTTTCTTACTTCATCGGAAAATCCTACTATGGCTATTTCTTCTCCTACCTTCACTTTTCCGCGTTCCACACGGCCTGTAGCCACTGTTCCGCGACCTGTTATGGTAAATACATCTTCCACAGGCATCAGGAACGGTTTGTCTATATCACGTTTCGGATCCGGTATATAACTGTCAAGGGCATCGATTAATTCCCATATGGATTTTGACCATTCTTCATCACGCCCTACCTGACCGCTTTCCAGAACCTTCAGAGCCGAACCCTTCACTACAGGTATATCGTCTCCGGGGAATTGATAGGATGAAAGTAAATCTCTTACTTCCAGTTCTACCAGTTCTATGATTTCAGGATCGTCTACCATATCTACTTTGTTTAAATATACTACGATATAAGGAACTTCTACCTGACGGGCAAGCAATATATGCTCTCTTGTCTGAGGCATAGGGCCGTCTGCTGCACTTACTACAAGTACGGCTCCGTCCATCTGGGCCGCTCCTGTTATCATGTTTTTAATATAATCTGCATGACCGGGACAGTCTACATGGGCGTAATGGCGTTTATCACTCTCATATTCTGCATGGAATATGGCTATCGTTATTCCTCTTTCTTTTTCTTCGGGAGCCATATCGATTTCATCTACATTCAGAGATTTTGCCTTTCCTACAGTAGACAGCACTTTTGTTATTGCTGCTGTAAGAGTGGTTTTACCATGATCTACATGTCCTATTGTTCCTACATTTACATGAGGTTTCGTCCTCTCAAATTTTTCCTTTGCCATCTATTTTTCTCTCCTCTCGATAGCATTTATTTTAGTCTAAAAATAATTCGCTAAAAAATAGAATCACTTCTGCCAGGCAGAAGTAGGATTTTATCAAACTCATTTGATTTATACAGCCCACGACCGGGATTGAACCGGTGACCTCATCCTTACCAAGGATGTGCTCTACCATCTGAGCTACATGGGCAGACTGGAGCGGGAAACGAGACTCGAACTCGCGACTTCCAGCTTGGAAGGCTAGCGCTCTACCAACTGAGCTATTCCCGCTTAAATGGGCAGGGGTGGATTTGAACCACCGTAAGCGTTTGCTAACGGATTTACAGTCCGTCCCCTTTAGCCACTCGGGCACCTACCCAGAAAAGCCGACGATCCGATTTGAACGGATGACCGGCTGATTACAAATCAGCTGCTCTACCACTGAGCTACGCCGGCGAGATCGTAAATGCTATTATACAATATTTATATTACACAGGTCAAGGGGGTAAAAAACTTTTTTTTCTTTAAAAATTTCTTTCACTCAGGTTCTTTTCTATCTTCCTCTTGACTCTCTGAAGGGCATTATCAATAGATTTGACGTGACGTTTCAAATCATCGGCCATCTCCTGATAAGATTTTCCCTCCAGATAGGACTGAAGAACCTGACTCTCAAGTTCACTTAAATTCTCCTGAATCTTTTCCTTTATATCATCGGAAAGTTCATGACTTATAAATACTTCTTCCGGATCTGCTATACTGGAACTGGATATAATATCCATCATAGTCCTGTCCGATTCTTCGTCATATATAGGTTTATTCAATGATATATAAGAATTTAACGGTATATGTTTCTGCCTGGTAGCAGTTTTTATGGCTGTAATAATCTGACGGGTTATGCATAGTTCCGCAAAAGCTCTGAAGGATGAAAGTTTATCACTTTTAAAATCCCTTATAGCTTTATATAATCCAATCATACCTTCCTGAATAATATCTTCCCTGTCAGCACCTACTAAAAAGTAAGATTTGGCTTTAACGCGAACAAAATTTTTATATTTATTGATGAGATACTCAGTGGCCACCTCATTACCATTTTTAGCAGAACTGACTATATCTTCATCGGAAATATCCTGATATTCATCGAGTAAAGCGTTATGGCTACCAAACCTTATCATATTTATCTTATTCCTCCAATTAAAATCTATCTGAAAGATAAATTTTTTAAATTTTTATTACCTGCCCCCGGTTATTAAATATTTTTAAATCTCCCCCTTCCCTGAAAATCTTTTCTATAAAATATAGATTCTCACACATAAACTCTTTGAAAAGTCCGCGAAGAACAAACGATAATTTTTTTTAGAAGAGTAATCATATAATTTATAGAAGGCTTTTAATTATAGTAGAATATAGTAATTATTATAAGTGCCTTATCGAAATAAGTCAAGAGTTTAACGTGATTTTACCTTTTTTGTCAATCTTATTCTTTCTCTGTCGCAAACTCTCATATAATACTATACCACATGCAACTGAAACATTAAGAGAATTAATTCTGCCCATGACAGGTAATTTAATTGTAAAATCACAATTCTTTTCAATAAGAGGCCTCAGGCCTTCTCCTTCACTGCCGGCTACAATACAGACAGGGCCTGTTAAATCAACTTCAGTATAAGAAGATGTGCCAGATAAACTGAGTCCGAAAACCCAGTAGCCCTGTTCTTTGATTTTCCCTATGGCAGTATTTAAATTAACCACTCTGGCAACAGGAATATAAGCAAGAGCACCTGCAGAAGATTTTTCTACAGAAGGTGTAACCTGAACGGATCGCCTTTCCGGTATAATTACACCTCCCACACCGGCACATTCGGCAGTTCTCAATATAGAGCCGAAATTACGGGGATCCTGAATAGAATCCAGTAACAGTATAGTCTCTCTTTTATCAGCCGGTTTTTCAAGTAATTCTTCCAGCGTAAGATAATTGTAACTATCTACAAGGGCAAGAACTCCCTGGTTGTTCTCACCGCCCATAGAATTCAGTCTTTCCTGGTCAATAAAATGATATTTTATGCCTTTTTCCCCTGCCAGCTTCTGTATTTCAGAGATTATACCGCTTAATTTAACTCCTCTGGCGAAGAAAATTTCCTTTACTTCCCTGTCGGATTTCAGGGCTTCCATGACAGGATTTCGTCCTTTTATATAATCTTTCATACATACCTCACTTTTAAAACGTGAGTCGTGAGTCGTGAGTCGTGAGTAATCGTGCTCACCGGTCACTGGTCACTGCTCACTGAATTTACCATTCCGGTTTCTTCATAAAATCCCAGAATCCCGGTTTATCTTTCGGAACACTCCTGTCAATATACCACCACCAGTGATCTTTAGGAGGTTCTTTTCTTATCTGTTCCATTATAAAATTTTTTCTTCCTATTTCTTTAACTGCAGCAGTTCTCCGTGACCGTAGTATCTGATCCAGCTTCACAAGCCTCGTCCAGTACTTACTCAGGTCAATTTCATAGTTATTTAAAAAAGATAATATTTCCTGTATTTCATCCCTGTAGTTTAACATCAGTTTTGCAGTAATACCGTTTTTACCTATATTATTTATGAATCTCTCATAATCATCCATTACTTCATTAAGATATGACATATGAGCGTCAAGTTCTTCATCTGTCAGACCTTCCGGTTCTTCATCATCTTCTATATTATCGGGTATTTCATCATTCATGTAAAGATTCCTCCGGGAACATGACGCGTGACGCGTGACGCGTGACGCGAGGATTTAATTTTATAATAGTTCAGCAGTTCAGCTATCAGATAAAGCTTCAAAATCATGATTATGCAAATTAAGCTGAAATTTTTATGAGACTTACAGTACAATAGGCTGCAATACCTTCTCCTCTTCCGGTAAAGCCAAGAGTTTCCGTGGTAGTAGCTTTAATATTTATTCTGTCATGTTCTACCATCATTATATTTGAAATATTTTCTCTCATTTCTTCGATAAAAGAAGATACTTTAGGTCTTTCTGCCACTATTATACTATCCAGATTATTTAATTTATATCCCTTATCTTTAATTTTATTATAAACTGTTTCCAGAAGTGTCAGGCTTGATATACCTTTATATTTCATGTCATTATCAGGAAAGTGATATCCAATATCCCTCTCCCCTGACGCTCCGAGCAGTGCATCCATAATGGCATGAAGGAGAACATCTGCGTCAGAATGCCCCAGAAGTCCTTTTTCATAAGGTATTTTAACACCGCCAAGAATAAGATCCCTTCCGGGTACAAGTCTGTGAACATCAAATCCTATACCGACACGCATAATCAGTGATCAGTGATCAGTGATCAGTGATCAGTGTTCGGTGAACCGTAAATATGATTGGTACCTATTACGGATAACCGGTCACTGGTCACTGGTCACCGATCACTGTTTCCCCCCTCACTTCGGTTTGGCAAAAATCATCTTTCCTGCTACAGTCTGAAGTACACTGGTTACAAGAACCTGAAGAGTACTTCCTATAAACTTCTTTCCTCCCTCGACAACTATCATAGTACCGTCATCAAGATAGGCTACTCCCTGTCCAAACTCTTTACCGTCTTTAATTATATGGACAGACATTTCTTCACCGGGTAAAACAACCGGCTTAAGCGCATTGGCCAGTTCATTTATATTCAGAACAAGAACTCCATGAAGCTCTGCCACTTTATTTAAATTATAATCATTTGTAATAATTTTACCGTTTATATCTTTGGCAAGACGTATTAATTTTGCATCCACTTCCTGAATATTCTGATAATCCTTTTCATAAATATGTATGGGTATATTCGGATCTTTCCTCATCTTATTTAAAACATCAAGACCGCGGCGACCTCTGTTCCTTTTCAACGAATCGGAAGAATCCGCTATATGCTGCAATTCCTGAAGAACAAAACGAGAAATAATTATTACTCCAGCAAGAAAACCTGTACGACAGATATCAAGTATACGACCATCTATAATTACACTGGTATCAAGTATTTTAAATCTTTCACTGTTTATTTCATCTGTCAGAAAATCCTTAATACCACTGTCCATACCGGGAATATCTTTTTTAAATTTATCGGAACTCAATACATTATGTAAGCCGACATTTATTGATATTATAATACCTAAATAAGCAAAAAAAGCAGTCATAAATATGACAACTAAAGGATGAATAAAATTTGAAATGGTAAATAATAAATTATCCCCTATAAAAGAAAAGGGAAGAAAAAGCAAATAAAGTGGCCTTAATAAAAGAGAATTAACTATAAGTCCAAGTATTAATCCAATAGCACCTGCTATTAATTCCTGAGGAGTATATTT
>DAIOEN010000344.1:0-5498 GCA_036746235.1 Vulcanimicrobiota bacterium
ATAGAAAAAACTAATTTTTCTTCTCCAGAGCCTGCCAGGCAGAAGCTTTTTACGGGTACCATTTTACCTGTTACGGTACTTAGCTGTATTCTCACCGTTTTTTTTACCTGAGAGATTTGATTTTTTTTTCCGTATCTGAACGAAGATCCCCATTTTTATCCAGTTCAATAACCTTTTTATAATATTCTATGGCTTTCTTTTTATCATTTTTTGCTTCGTATATAAGACCTATATTATAATATACATAGGGATAATTCGGATTAATAGTTAAAGCTTTTTCGTAATATTCCATTGCCTTATTATAATCTTTCAGTTCATAATAATCTATTCCAATATTATTAATAAGATAAATATCATTCGGATACTGCTTCAGGGCTTTACCGGCATGTTCGATGGACTTTTCGAATTCTTTCGTATCATAATAGGCAAGACCTAATTTGTAATGACCGTAATAATAATCTGGGCTTAATTCGAGACATTTTTCATAATAATCTATAGCTTTTTTATTATCTTTTTTGTAGTAGTAATAAATATTGCCGAGATTATAGAGAGCAACATAATAACAGGAATAAGAAGGAGTGACTTTATTATAATATTCTTCGGCTTTATCTATATTTTCTTCGGTATAATAAATATTGCCCATAGTAAGATAGGGAGAACCTTCTGAAGGGGCAATCTCTATGGCTTTTTGTGCATATTTTCCGGCAGATTTATAATCTTTCATATTATAATAACACATGGCCATAGCGTCATAACAATCATAAGGATTGGATGTTTTATCAAGAGCTTTTAAATAACAGGTAAGTGCTTCTTTATAATTACCTTCGTAATAAAGAGAATTTCCCGTATAATAAATTGATTCGTAATTATTCGGATCAAGAGAAAGACTTTTTGAATAATAGTCTTTTGCTTTTCCGTATTCCGAAAGATAGTAATGGCAATCTGCAAGATCATTATAACTGACAGAGTCATTCGGATCTTTCTTTATTGCTTTTTCATATTCCGTAATGGCTTCTCTGTACTGTTTATTCCTGTAATAATTCAGGGCTTTATTTTTATGCTCTTTACTTTCCTGAAGAGATGATGCTTCTTTACATTGGATGAGTATATAGGGGACTCCTATGAATAGTGTGAAGAAAAATGCCACAACGGCTCCGCAAATAAGTAAAATTGCAAGAGAATTATTATTCTGAACAGGTGGAGAAGGAAGGGTATTATATGGACTTATTTCAGGTTGCTTTCTGACCGAATAAGGCAGATGCCTGGTTTCTTTTACATTACTTATGGGAGTAACTTTAGAGACAGGGCCATTGCCTGTTAAAAACTCATCTTTGAGTTCAGTCAGACATTTCGGACAAATAGTCTCGAAATCACTGAATTTTTGATTACATTCGGGACAGAACATATGTGACTCCTTTTGTATTCGTGACGCGTAACAGGTTTATAACCTGACCGTTATACTGCCGTCTACAGAGTGACTTTATTCTCCTGAAACGTGAAATAATCCTTTTTATTTTATTAAAGAATCCATTTCAAGGAAATATATTTCATCATGTCGAATAATCAATCTGTAGATTTATAGTTCTCGCGTTACGCGTCACGAAAGAAGAATTCTATTATGAGAGAAATAGCTGTAGAACTTCTGTCATCTATAAAAAAAATCGGCCTTTTCCACTGGAACAAAGAAAGTTCCTCTCTATATTTTACAACAGACATAAACGGCACATGGGATATATGGGAAATAAACCTGAAAGAAAGTTATCCGAAGCAGGTTACAGTATTTTCCGGCAATGTAATGAATTTCAAAGTATCTCCTGACGGGGAGAAAATAGCATTTCTATCGGAAAAAGATGGCAGTGAAAAATACAGTCTTTCTGTTACAGATTCCAGAGGAAGATCTGTAAAAACATTTCCTGCAAAAGGAATTATCGAAATTACCGACATGGACTGGTGTCCTCACAGTAACAGGATTGTCTGTATTGAAAAAATAGACAAAAAATATAATATCCATATAATTTCAACAGATACAGGCAGAGACGAACAGATAACAGATTCGGGGGAATTAAAAAGAGATGTCCGATGGTCTCCCGACGGAAATCATATAGCTTTTTTTTCCATGACAGGCAAAAAAGAGGGACATATTGCCGTAATATCTCCTGAAGATGGGAATATATTAAATCTTACTCCTGAACTGAAAGGTGTAAATTCCTATCCCAGATGGTCTCGTGACGGTAAATCGATAGTATTCGTATCGGATAACGATGGTATAAAAAGGATCGGAATTACCTCTTTCCCCGGCGGAAACATAACATGGCTTCCGGAGGAACCATATGAACAGAATCTTCCCGAATGGTCTCCCGACGGAAAGGAAATCCTCTATATTTCAAACAGGGAAGGTAATATGGATCTGAAGGTCTTTAATATTCCTGCACGGAAAAGCAAGAGATCAGGATTTTCCTGCGGCGTCACATCGGGAGCTCAGTGGTCCCGTGACGGACAGAGTATTGCATTCAGATATCATAGTTCCTCTATAGCTCCTGAAATCTTTGTCTCATCTTCTGATAACAACATAAAAAGACTTACCTTTTCTGCTCCTTCGGGAGTCGATGAAACAGAAATGGCAGAAGCAGAATTAATTTATTATAAATCTTCCGATAATAAAAAGATTCCTGCTTTTTTTTATAAACCGTCAGAAGCCGGTACTTATCCATGTCTGTTATGGCTTCATGGAGGCCCTGCGAGTCAGCATTTTAACGGATGGAATCCCTTTATACAGCTTCTTGTATCCCGGGGCATAGCAGTTCTTGCTCCTAATATAAGAGGCAGTACGGGACAGGGAAGAGATTTTGAGTATGCCCTTTACAGAAACTGGGGAGGCCCTGACCTGGAAGATGTTGTTTCTGCTGCGTCATATCTCCGTAGACCTGGTTTTATAGAGAAAATAGCCATAGGCGGAGGCAGTTACGGAGGATATATAGCCATGATGGCTCTGGTTAAATATCCCGATCTGTGGGCAGCAGGCATAAATGCTGTAGGGCCTGTAAATCTTTCAAGCTTTTATAAAAATACGACACGATGGATGAGAAATCTTCTTATAGATAAATATGGTTTCCCTGAGCCGGAGAAAGATGAAGCATTTTATTATGACAGCTCACCTGTTAATTTTATAGAACATCTGAAGGCTCCTTTACTTTTGATTTATAATGAGAAAGATGTAAGAGTCCCTGTGTCGGAAATGGATCAACTTGTGGAAAAATTGAAGAAATATGATAAAGAATATGAGAAATTTCTTTTTCATGATGAAGGCCATAGTTCTCTGAAATCAGAGAGTGATATGAAAAGATACAGTGTAATGGCGGACTTTCTTGTCAGGAAATTAACATGAAAAAAGAGACATGGAAACTTGAAGAAATAAGTGCAGATCTCCTGTCAAAGGATTTATCATCCCGGAATATACATATAAGAGAAAAAGCCGAAGAAGCTTTAATAAAACTGGGAGAGGCTTCTTTAGATTCCATCGAGAAAATAATAAAAGATGACTCGCCGGCTCTAGCAAAACTCGGAGCGATATCTGTATTGAAAGAAATAAAAAATAAGAGATCTGTAGAGATTCTTCTTGAAGCTTTAAAAAATACAAAGGTTCAGGTAAGAAATAAAGCCTGTGCGGTTATAGGTGAAATATCATCGGAAGAATCAATACCTTATCTGATAGATATGCTGAAACTTGTGAATCCTGATGTCAGAAACAGCGTACAAACTGCCCTCAGGCTCATAGGTATAAGAACTGTTCCTTTTCTTCTTAATTCCATCCTTGAAGGACATACAAGACAGATGCAGTGTGCCGAAAATATAATAATGTCTATGGGAGAAGAAGTAATAGATTTACTCATGGAAAAGACAGAAGATAAAAATAATCTCATAAAAGCACTTTCTGTAGAATTGCTCGGAAAATTAAAATGTGAAAAAGCATTGAAAAAAATCGTCTATCTCCTGAAACATGACAGAGCGGTAATAGTAAAACAATCATGTATCAGGGCACTTGGAGATATTGGTGATATATCAGTCAGAGAGGAAATACTCAGGTTTTTAGAGAATGAGTCGATTTATTTGAGAGAAACTGCTATAGAGGCTCTGAAGAAGTTGAACCGTGAAAAGTGAAAAGTGAAAAATTATCTTTACCACTCACTGCTCACTATAACTAAAGAAAGGAATAAATAAAATATGAAAAAATCTTTTGAACTGGAAAGTAAATTCAAGGAATTAATAGAATGGATGCAGAAAAATCCGGATGAAGTAATAAAAGAACGCCATATGGCTACGGAAAAACTCATAAAAAAAAGATGTGTCTACGGAGACAGTACCTTTCAGACAACCCTTGTTCCCATGTTTTTGAAAAAAGAATCCATGGAACTCATAGAAAAGACCTCTGAAATATTCGATTCTATGATAGATAAAATCATAGGTCTCTATTTTCAGGATGAAACCATAAGGGATTATTTCCCATATCATGAAATCCCTCAGGAGCTTGTCCATGCCGATCCGGGATATTTGAAAGCGACAATTCTGAACAGACTGGATATACTCTTTGACGGTAAAACCCTTAAATATATAGAATTCAATACGGACAATCCCGGCGGTAAAGGGTGGGTTGATATGTATGAAGACGTCTTTGCGGAACAGTCTTTCTACAGAGATATTATAGCTGATTTCGGCATAAGGGAAGAGAGAAAGATAACAAGAGGTTTGTTTGACGCAGCCATGAAATGTTTCAACGAATTTGCGGAAGAAGGAGAAAAACCGCGATGCGGTCTTGTGTCCTTCAGGGAAATCACCATGAAACAGGATGATGAAATAGTGAGGGATTTCTTTATAGAAAACGGTGTGGAGGCCAATATAATCGACCCGAGAGACCTGGAATTTCGTGACGGAAGACTCTTTTCGAACGGCATTAAATTCAATCTCCTTATAAGATCCCTTAAAGCCCAGTTTTACCTGAGATTTCCCAGGGAAATGAAGGATTTTAAAAAATCCATTCTGAATAAAGGAGCCTGTCTTGTAAATTCCTTCCGCTCCATCCTGGGTTCTGAAAAATCCCTTCTTTCCTTTCTGTCAAATCACTTCAATCACCATTATTTCACAGAAGACGAAGTGAAATTCATAAAAGCTCATATCCCGTGGACGAGAAAACTGGATGAAACTGTAACTCTTTCCAAAGAAGGAGAAGAAATGAGTCTGAAGACTTATATACTGACACATAAAGATGAACTCACTCTGAAACCTTCATGGGGCGCAGGAGGTTACAGGGTTCTCGTAGGCAAATCTACAGGTAAAGGAGACTGGGCAGATTGTCTGGAAGCGAATGTCGGTTCCTCTGACTGGACCGTTCAGGAATATATTGAAATTCCCGAAACTGAAATACCTGTTATAAAAAATAATAAAATCGTTCTGGAAAAGAAATTCTTCAATCTCTCTCCCTATGTGTTCGGAGGAAAATATGT
>DAIOEN010000345.1:0-5493 GCA_036746235.1 Vulcanimicrobiota bacterium
GCCGTTCTGGATAGAAATGGAATAATTACTTCTGTAAACGAGGCATGGGAAAATTTCTATAGAGAAAGGGAGCTGCCCGACCATTCTTCAGATATAGGTAAAGATTATATGATTGTATGGCAGAGGGAAACGGAGAAACTTTCCGGAAAGAAACCCGGTGTTATAGAGGGCATCTCCAGGGTAGTGAACGGATCTCTCCAGTATTTTTCCTGTGAATATGAATATAAACTCAATGACCGGAATATATGGTTTTTATTAAATGTAACGCCTCTTTCAGGTAAAAAAGGGGGAACAGTAATTTCTCTTGTAGATATCAGTGAAAGGAAAAGGGCTGAAGAGGAACTTCTTTTGATAGAGAAACAGCTGAGACAGGCTCAGAAACTTGAAGCTATAGGAACACTTGCCGGTGGAATTGCCCATGATTTCAATAATATACTTGCCTCTATAATTGGTTTTACAGAGATATGTCTTTCGACACATTGCAATGGAAATACAGAATTGAGGTATGATCTGGGAAAAGTTCTGAGAGCAGGATGCAGGGCAAGGGATCTCGTAAAACAGATACTTACCTTCAGCAGGCAGAGTGAACAGGTAAAAGAGTTTTTCGACTTCAAATTAATAATTAAAGAAGTGGTTAAACTCCTCAGTGCTACATTGCCTTCCACTATTGCAATTATCCAGAAAATAGATATTTCATCTGCCATTATCTTTGGAGATCCTGTACAGATGCATCAGATATTAATGAATCTTGGTACAAATGCTGCCTATGCAATGAAGGACAGAGGAGGCGTGCTGGAAGTAAGTCTTACTGAGACGGAAATAAAGGAAAAAGACCATCATCACGGTCTGGAACCCGGCCTTTATATACACCTGACCGTGAAAGACACCGGCACGGGAATTCCTTATGATATTATGGATAAAATTTTCGATCCTTTCTTTACTACCAAACCATACGGAGAAGGTACAGGTCTCGGACTTTCTACTGTTCATGGTATAGTGAAAAGCCATGAAGGCATAATTTATGCAGAGACCTGCCCGGGGAATGGCACTGAATTCCATATATTAATACCTGCTGCTGAAAAAGAAACAGGTAAAGAAGAGAAGGCAAAAGAATTATGCCCTGTTTCTTTTACAAGAGGTCATATATTATTTGTAGATGATGAGGAGGATATAGTCTGTCTTGTTAAAAAGGTAATGACCTACAATGGTTATGACGTCACGGCTACCAGTAGCAGTAAAGAGGCTTTTGAGCTTTTTCAATTGACGCCGGAGAAATTTGATCTTGTTATAACAGATTATACTATGCCCTTTATGAGAGGTACAGACCTTGCCGGAAAGATGTTGGAAATTAAACCTGATATACCGATAATACTCTGTACCGGCTATAATGATAGTCTTCCCCTGGAGAAAGTCAGCACTCTCGGTATAAAGGATATACTCTTTAAACCTTTTACTATTGCCAATATGGAAGAAATGATACAGCAGGCATTAAATTGCGATAAAAGAGGCATACCATGTAAAATTGGCGTAAACCAACAATCTATGCTCTCGTGACGCGTTACGATTCTCATATAAATATTTATAAGATAAGGGAGTGGCATTTATTAGATTATGAAATATTATGAAACATCTTCTAACCCGGTTATAGAAATAAATAAGTTTTCTTTTCCTGAGGAAGCAGATGGGAAAATGATATATCTTGATTCTTTCCCGGACCTTATGCCTGATCCTGTTGTTGAGATGAGTCTGTCCGGTCATATTTTATATGCCAATCCTTCTGCTAAAAAATTGTTTCCCGACCTGGATATGAAAAAAATTACTCATCCATGGCTTTCAGGTCTGGAAAAGATATCAGAGAAATTTCAGAGAGGAGATACAGGACTGGTCTATAGAGAAATAATGACAGGTAATGTGTGGTACGAACAGTTAATACATTATATTCAACAGAGCGGCTCTGTTCGCCTTTACGGCCATGATATTACGGAGCGCAAATATGCTGATGCCAGACATTTATTGATGATAAAAATTTTGAGCATGCCGGAGCATTTTAATAAAAAGTCTGAAGTAATCGAGAAGCTTCTTACAATGATAAAAGAATTTACAGATTTTGACATGGTGGCTATGTACCTGAAGGAAGGCGAATATTTACACTGTGCTGTTCATAATGAATTTTTCTTGAATTTTATTACTTCGGACACATGTACTGAATTTATTAAACCTTCGGAAAATCCTCCCTGTACTGTGTGTATATATAAAAATATTTCTCCAGCAAAAATAAAAGAGGTTATGCAATTTTTAAAAGAAATGGGAAGCTTCTGGATAAACAGTAATAAGACAGATATGCCATGTATTATGGAAGTTATTAAGAAAGATATTATTGCACAATACAACAGGACAGGTTATGAATCACTTGCTCTTATTCCTTTATATATTAAAAGTGAAATAGCCGGTATTCTACAATTCAGTGACAGAAGACCCGATCGTTTTAGCCATGAAATTATAAATTTTTTTGAAGAAATTGCGTCAGCTATCACTATGACACTGGTAAAATTTCAGGCAAATGAAATGTTGCATTATCGAATTGAGATAGAGAACCTTGTGTCAACTATATCCAGCCATTTTATTAATATAAAAACATCGGATGTAGATAGAGATATAAACTGGGCTTTACAGGCTATTGGCGAATTCATTGGCACTGATCACTGTTATATATGTCTTTTTTCGAAAAATCTGTCCGAGATAGAACATGTTTATGACTGGTATACCGAAGATATGGCGTCACTGGAAGATTATTTTCGAGGACTTTCGACAAATACTTTCCCGGAATTATTAAAGAAATTGAATAAATTTGAACTTATTTGCTTTACTGATATGTATGGAGGGACAACGGAGGATGAGCAGGAGAGGAAAATACTCAGAGCACTGGGGATACAATCATTACTGATCATTCCCTTACACCTGAATAAAAAGCTTATAGGAATATTCGGTGTTTCCACTATAAGGAGAACAAAGATTTTTAAAGAAGAAGATATTACTCTCTTCAAACTGTTAGGAGAAATTTTCTTGAATTTCCTTGAAAGGCATAATATGGATAAAAATATAAGAGATAGTGAGGAACGTTTACTCATGGTTCTGGAAGGAAGTAATCAGGGATTCTGGGACTGGAATATATCTACCGGGGATGTAAAATACAGCCAGAGTCTTATGGATATGCTCGGATACAGCGATAATGAACTATGTCCCCATGTGAGTTCATGGGCCAGACTGATACATCCCGATGACATACCTGAAGCTGTACGAATCCTTGGCGAACATATGAAAGGCCTTACAGACAGCTATGAAAGAGAATACAGGGTGTTAACCGGATCAGGTGAATGGAAATGGATTCTGGATCGAGGAAAAATAGTGGCCAGAGATGACATGGAAAATCCTGTCAGAATAGCAGGTACAGATACAGATATAAGTGAAAGAAAAAAAATAGAGAAAGCTCTGAAGGACTCGGAAAGAGAAAAGTCAACTATTCTTGAGGCTCTCTCCGAACTGGTATTCTTCCATGACAGGGATTTGAAGATTATATGGGTAAACAGGGCTGTATACGATGAATTTAATCTGACTCCTGACGGGATACTGGGTAAGTATTGTTATAATGTTTTTTATATGAGAAATAAACCATGCAATAAATGTCCTGTCCTGAAAGCTATTGAAACAGGTAAACCTCAAAAACTGGAGTTCTCCCTTAAAAATGAGAAATACTGGCTTATAATGGCCAGTCCTGTTGTGGATGAACATGGTTATGTTACAGGTGCTATAGAGACAAATTTGAATATGACTGAACTCAGGCGAGCAGAAGAGGAACTGATAAACTACAGGGCTCATCTTGAAGAGATGGTAGATGAAAGGACAAAAGAACTGATAGCACTCCTTCAGGAAAAGGAAACACTGTTACAGGAAGTTCATCACCGTGTGAAAAATAATTTACAGATAATTTCAAGCCTTTTACTGCTTCAGGCCAGCTCTATTAAAGATAAATCCATATTAAATATATTTAATGAGAGTCGAAGCAGGATTAAATCAATAGCTATAGTTCATGAAAAACTATATCAATCGAAGAACTTTTCCAGAATTGATTTCACAAAATATATAAAGGATCTTTCCTCTCATCTCATCAGTACTTATAGAGTCAATTCATCTCATATCAGTCTGAATATAAAATCTGAAGATATCATTCTTAATATAAAACAGGCCATACCATGTGGACTTATTATAAACGAACTTATCTCTAATTCTCTTAAATATGCCTTCCCCGCCGGGGGAGAAGGCAATATTCTTGTAGAATTTTATCTGGAAGATGGTAAGAAACTTATACTCATAGTCAGTGATAATGGTACAGGTTTGCCTGAAGATTTTAGCCTTGAAAATATATCTACACTTGGCATGGAACTGGTAGTTAATTTAATAGACCAGCTTCATGGACATATAGAAATTAATAGAAACGGCGGGACATCTTTTAAGATTTCATTTCCTTATTCAGATTAATACTGTTACTTTTGTTTTTCCACCTTTATCATGAGTTTCGTCTTATCGTTAAAATACTGGCTTTTTTATCAACTTTTACTTATATGACTCATTTGAAATAACATATTTCTCCTCTCTCTGATTTATAAAGCTCTTTCGGAAGATAGATTTATAGCTTTTTATTTTATATAATATCTACAGGCATAATTTTATAAACATAAACAGTATTTATAAACTATTATACTATTATTAAATTTCCAGAATTTAAAGAAAGAATAGTTTTAAAAGTTTAGTCTCTTTAAATTTTGCATATTTTAAAGAAAAATTTGATTATATACTTGACAAAATAGGTCAAGTTATGTATAATAATTAAAGCGAGCACGGTTCCCAAAAAGTCTGTCAATAATTCAGTAAAACCTTTTTTCTCAGTTATCAGGGCAGGAAGAGGGAGAAATTTTCCAGTAGTCTTGAAGTCCTGGATGGAAAGTTTCATCGTGAATTTGGAGTCAGTCTATTTAAAGGGGCTTTCTCTGTCCTGGCCCTTAGTATTTTACAGGCAGGTAAATTTATGCTTTTACCATGGAAAAGCTAAAACCTCTGAAGGAGATATGTCTTATCCTGAAGGGGTTTTAGTGCTTTTATGAAAAAAATTTAGAAATTTTTCAAAATATAATTGACAAAATGTATAAACTTATATATAATAATAAATGTACAGAGGGTGTTTAACATAATAACAGGAAAGTCCTATTAACCTGAAAGGTAGACATGGGAAAAGTTATTACAAGTAATTCTACCCGGGCTAGTGCCTGAACATGGGGAACAAGTAGAGAATTTACTGGGTAATAAGACTGCGATGTCTGAACCAACAAGAGATTAATAGGCATGGAAGGTTGTTTTATGGTATTCGTTTCAAGCTAAGACCTCAGAAGGGTATGGATTGGGATAATCTCCGGGAACCCTGAAGAGGTCTTAGTGCAT
>DAIOEN010000346.1:0-3343 GCA_036746235.1 Vulcanimicrobiota bacterium
TCTATATAAAAAACTAATTTTTCTTCTCCAGAGCCTGCCAGGCAGAAGCTTTTTATTAAATACCCTTTTACCTGTTACAGTAATAAGGATGATTTCCAGATATTTATTTGGTATCATCCCTTTCCAAAATCCCAGAAATCCCAGAAATCCCCGTCCTCATTTATCGACAGGTAAAAAAAGCAACCCCTGTTCCGTTATAACCTTTGGAGTTCTTCCAAGATGTTCATAGGCACTATTACTTGCTCTTCTTCCTGAAGGGGTTCTCAGGAGAAATCCGATTTTAAGTAAAAACGGCTCAACAGTATCTTCCAGGGTATCTTTCTCTTCATTCAATGTAGCTGCTATTGCTTCAATACCTACAGGGCCGCCGTTATATACATCTATTATGACTTCAAGAAAGGCTCTGTCCAGAATATCGAGGCCCATCTTATCAACACCCTGCAATTTCAGGGACTCGTCTGCTATGTCTTTAGTGATTTTGCCTCCTCCTTTTACCTGTGCGTAATCTCTTACACGATGGAGAAGACGATTAGCAATTCTCGGTGTTCCTCTGGAACGTCTGGCAATCTCCCCTGCCCCCCCGTCATCTATGTGAACATTTAATATTCTTGATGCACGAAAAACTATTTTTTCCAGTTCTTCCACAGTATAAAAATCAAGATGATGAAGTATGCCGAATCTGTCTCTTAAAGGTGCAGTAATAAGCCCTTTTCTCGTAGTAGCCCCTACAAGAGTAAATTTCTTCAAATCCAGTTTTATTGTTTTCGCATAAGGGCCTTTATCAATAACGAAATCAATCTGAAAATCCTCCATTGCAGGATAGAGGAATTCTTCTACCACCCTGTTGAGCCTGTGTATTTCATCGATAAACAGTATATCTCCCAGGTTCAGATTGGTGAGTATGCCCACAAGATCATGGGCTTTCTCAAGAGCAGGCCCTGAAGAGGATATAATTTTACCGCCCATTTCACCGGCTATAATCTTTGCAAGGGTAGTTTTTCCAAGTCCCGGAGGGCCATAAAAAAGAACATGATCAAGAGGTTCCTGTCTCATAAGAGCAGCCTTTACGGAAATTCTGAGATTTTCTACAACCCTTTCCTGACCTATATATTCATCTATAGTACCGGGCCTTATTGTGTCATTGTCTTTATCTTCTTCAATTTGCTGTGCTGTTACTATTCTTTCCCTCATGGACGTGATTGTGATGTGTGATGGTTGATAATATCGTGACCCGTAACACGTAACGCGTGACCGGTAGCTCACCCTTCACTCTTTACCCTTCACCCTTCACTATTAAATTCCTTCCTTCCAGATCAAATTTATAAGCTCTTCCGATGTTTTTACATCAGGTTTCCGTAAAAGAGCTTTTTCTATTTTCTTTAAAGCATCTGTTTTATTATATTGAAGCTGAAGTAAGACTTCAAGGGCTTCATCCTTTATATCAACAGGAATAAATACAGGTTTTCTATCACGTTCAGAAACTTCACCTTCTTCCAGAACAATAAATCTGGATAGTTTGCCCTGAAGTTTTGCAATTATTTCTTTAACCTTTCTGGGGCCTATGCCAGGCATGGTCTTAAGAAAGGTTTCATCGGCACAATCTATTGCTCTGGCAATTCGAGAAAAAGGGTAAATCAGTGACTTAACGGCAGTTTTGGGGCCAATACTTGTAATGGATATGAAATGTTCGAAAAATTCTCTTTCCATTTCACTGTTAAAACCTATCATTACAGGTGTGCCTCTCGAAGGGGTAAGCTGAAGATAAAAATATATTACAAGAGTAATATCTTCGTCTTTCGGCTTATTTTCCAGTGTTTTTAATATAGATGTCGGGACAAGGATTTCAAAGCCCAGGCCGTTTACATCAACAATCACACTGTTTTCAACGAATTCTAAAATCTTTCCTCTGATTCTGGTTAACATAGATTTCTCCTGAAGTCATTATTTACCGACCTGGCCATAAGCATGTAATAAAGGTTCTCACGTGACGCGTAACGCGTCACGAGAGCATATATATATTATTTATTATGCTCACCTCTGTAAAACGCATCACCCATCACGCATCACGATTTAAAAACTTCTTTTTTCCCCATATTGATATGGGTAAGAGCAATAGCCAGGGCATCTGTAACATCATATGGTTCCGGCAATACCTGAAGACCGAGTTCTCTGGACATCATAAACTGAACCTGTTCCTTTGTCGCCCTTCCCCGACCTGTTATAGATTGTTTGATTTCAGTAGCACCATAACTCGCCACAGGAATATTACGAATAGCTGCTGCCAGATATATGACTCCTCTGGCATGTCCCATCATAATGGCTGTCCTTGGATGTTTATAATGAGAATAAAGTTTTTCCACTGCAACTGCATCAGGCCTGAATTCATCAAGAACACCTGATATACCGTTAAAGAGTACATTCAGCCTTACAGATAATTCATCACATGATCTGGTCTTAACGACTCCCCCTTCGATTAATGTTATCTTCTGTCCCTGTTCCTGAAGGAGACCATATCCGGTAGTAATAAGGCCCGGATCTACACCCATAATTATCATTAACCGAGCTTCTCCATTATTTCATCCGATATGTCAAAATTAGAATATACATCCTGAACATCATCGTAATCTTCAAGAAGATCTATCAATTTTAAAACCTTTCTGGCACCGTCTTCATCAAGTGAAACTGTCGTTTTAGGGAGCATAGAAATCTTGCTGTCTTCCGGTATAAAACCGCTTTTTTCCAGAGTTTCCCTGAGAGACTGAAAATCCTGAGGCGCACATGTAACCTCTATATTTCCGTCTTCACTGTTTACATCATCTGCACCTGCATCGGTAGCTACCATAAATATATCGTCTTCCTTTACCTTCTCAGAACTGAAGGTAAATATGCCTTTTTTATCAAACATCCAGAGAACACATCCGCTTTCTCCGAGACTTCCGCCATTTCTGGAGAGTATATTTCTTACGTCTGCTGCGGTGCGGTTCCTGTTGTCTGTTACTACACTTATCAATAAAGCCACGCCGGCAGGGCCGTAGCCTTCGTATAGAATCTCTTCAAAAGCAGCCGCATCTTTTGCATCTCCCGTACCTTTCTGTATGGCTCTCTTAATATTTTCCTGGGGCATATTAACACTTCTGGCTTTTTCTATAACGACACGAAGACGAAAATTACCTGCAGGGTCTCCTCCTCCTTCTCTGGCAGCTATTATTATTTCCCTTGCTACCTTCGTAAACATCTTACCTTTCTGTGAATCCACTTTGGATTTACGAAGTTTGATATTATGCCATTTAGAATGGCCTGACATAATTGTTCCTCCTTCATAAACAAACTAAAAACAGGAGGG
>DAIOEN010000346.1:3443-5352 GCA_036746235.1 Vulcanimicrobiota bacterium
TAGAATGGCCTGACATAATTGTTCCTCCTTCATAAACAAACTAAAAACAGGAGGGAAATTACCCTCCTGTTCGGATTAAGATAAAATTATCTCTTGCTGAACTGGAATCTCTTCCTTGCCCTCTTTCTTCCGTATTTCTTACGTTCTTTTTCACGGGCATCTCTTGTTAAGAATCCACCTTTTTTCAATATACTTCTGGTGGTAATATCATAGGCGAGTAAAGCTCTTGCAATTCCATGACGGACTGCTCCTGCCTGACCGGATTTACCTCCACCTCTGACAGTGGCAACTACGTCAAACTGACCGAAACCCTTTACTGCTTCTACAGGTTGAAGTAATATCTTTTCCAGAACGCTTCTACTTAAATAATCTGCCATAGGTGTGTCATTTATAGTAACTTTACCTTCACCGGGACTGATCCAGACTCTTGCTACAGAAGTCTTTCTCCTCCCTGTGCCATAAAACCATTTACTCAAGTTAGACAATACATTTCCCTCCCCGCTAACAAAACTGATTAAAGATTAAAAATCAACAGGTTCAGGCATCTGAGCCTCATGTGGATGAGAAGAACCTTTATATATTTTAAGTTTTTTCATTCTTGGTTTTCTTAATTTATTTTTAGGCAACATACCATTCACAGCAAATTCTATAACCCGTTCCGGATATTTTGCCAGTAAATCTCCACAGGTAACTTCTTTCAATCCTCCCGGGTAACCTGAATGGCGATAATATATCTTATCTTCAAGTTTTTTCCCTGTTACTCTTATCTTTTCCGCATTAACAACTATAACTCTGTCTCCTACATCTACATTGGGACAGAAAGTAGGCTTGTTTTTACCCATCAATATGCGGGCAATTCCGGTAGAGAGTCTGCCAAGAGTTTTACCGCTGGCATCTACAATCCACCACTTCTTTTCAACTTCTTGAGGATTCATAAAACTGGTCTTCATATAATCCCTCCTTCCTGAGCCAGAAAAAAAATTTTAAAAATTTAATGTCTAATTGTAGTATAAAAACTCTCTTCTGTCAAGAATGATAATGGAAAGAATTTAAAAATTATTATAAAATTCACTTTGCATCAAAGAATTTCCCTGCTATAATAGTCGTGACGCGTTACGCGTCACGCGTGAAGGGTTTACACATCTATATATAACCCATTACACATTACGATATCATTATTTATTAAATAGTAATATCCGATAATTCAAGAAAAGCTGAATGATTTTATAAGGCAGGGTGTTTTGATAATGTCAGAAGACAATAAACCTAAAGATAAAAATGTGGGGAATTATATGTTCCAGGGAGACTGGGTAGAAAAAGACGGTATAAAATGGGCTTTTTTTGCAGATGACTTAAAAACTGCCAGATACAGTACGGAGGAACTGGAAAAAGAAATAAAAGAAGAAAAGTCAGAAGAAATAAAAAAAGAAGATAAATCAATAAAACCTCCGGAACCATCGGAAAAGATATCCATAACAGACATAGGTAAGCAATATGCAGATAACAGATATGGTAAAGTACCATCATCTGCGCTCATTCCTCCCGGAGTTCTCAAAGCGGATACAATATTATCGGGAAGATATAAAATAATAGAAAGTCACAAATCACTGGAAAAAAGTGATTTTTATCAGGCAAGTGATTTTTATTACGCAATGGATACAAGACTGGAAACACTCTGTATCGTAAAGGAATTAAGAGGAGATATTACGGCAGACAGAGAGTATTATAGAAAAAGATTTAAAGAAGAAGCGAAAATCCTGGCAGATCTGAGTCATCCGAATTTACCCAAGATAATCGACTATTTTATAGAAAATGAAAGATATTTCATGGTCATGGATTATATAAAAGGCTTGCAACTGGATGAACTGATAAATAATAAAGAAGTAAAGATCACGGAAGAACAGGTTCT
>DAIOEN010000347.1:0-5321 GCA_036746235.1 Vulcanimicrobiota bacterium
GTCGATCTGTTTTTCAAATAAGGTTTTGATTTGCATAAAATTTCTTCCTTTCTATCTGTCATACCATCCTGAATGCTCGATAATAATTATCATCCTTAAACAAATTAAACAAACACAGCTCATGCTGATCATATACGCCCGGATAAAACATTATAACAGTCAGTTTTTCAATTACATTTTGCAAATTGTTAAGTATATTATGAGATCTTACAAAAGGCCAGATTTTACCCACTCCTGTAATGACAACAAGATTATACCCTTCTGTTTTTTTAGCGATTAATTTATTAAAATTTTCAGGCGAAACTATTGGTTTAAGTGCCCGTGACAGCCTGTCTTTTCCGTCTTTTTCTTCCATACCGGGTACTAAATCCAGTATGGTTTTATCTATTATTTTTGTGCTGTTTAATATTTCTATCATAAGTTCATACAGGTCAATTACAATGGCCTTTATTTCAGAACCTTCATAATTATATTTATCAGGTATATAAGTTACGAAATCCCTTACTATTAATTCATGTTCAGGGTCATAGTCAAATATGTAAAAATTTAATTCCCCTCCGCGATTTCTGTTTTTTATAAAAGACCGGTCTTTTAAAACTTCATTTAACTCATTTAATCTCTGTTTTATATCTCTCATACTCATTAAATACCTGACATTACTCTCAGGTAATTCTCTTCGCCTTTCTCTATAAGATAATCAGACAGTACAGAAGGCATTAAAGAATATTTTAATTCCATACTGTCTTTTAATAAACCTCCTTCTTTCAATATGCTTTTATAAACTCTTATAAGTTCTTTTACCGTATTTTCAGTCCACGTTGATACTATATCACTCTGTTCCGCTTTAACCCGGAAAAATTGTTTGAAATCTGCCTCTTCTATATTTTTCTGTCTTGATGTATATTTCTCCAGAATAACTTCTTCCATGAATTCATAAAAGAGCAGATCCGACTTTAAAATGGCATAAAGAGAAATAAGCCTGGCTGTATCACTTTCTGAATTTACAAACATATCAAGTAATGTTTCATCCAGATAATTCACTCTTTTTAATACTGCATTTAATCTTTTTACCGTACTTTTCCCGGTTTTATACTGAAACAGATTATCAGTGATGATTTTATCTTTTATTTCTTTATCAGAAAAACCATGCTTTTTTAATCCTGCCACTGTTTTCATCTCGAAAAATAAAAAGGTATTGCCTGTCAGTTTTGCACTGTAAGTTGTAATGTTTGTTTTTTTCATGAAAAAATTATCACCTTTCTGTATGGGTTTTGGGTTTTGGGTTTTGGGTTTTGGAGTTTTCCCTTTCGCGTTGTTTCATTATTATTTATCTAAAAATATCTGTAATTACCCAACACCCATCACCCATCACCCAACACCCAACACCCATCACCCGACACCGCCCATCAATAATTTCCCGAACTTCCCGTAATTTACCGCCACGCCGTCATCAAGGTCTATGTCGATCTGCATATCTGCATAATGTTTCAGAACTTCATCATATTTACGGAGTTCCTCCTGAATTTTATACATTCTGCTCAGCTTCTTCTTTTCATTTTCCTTCTCCAGAAATTCTATATTCCTGTCTATTTTTGCCTGAAGCTCATGGAGATAATCTTTACGAAGCCTTGCTATGGTATATTTATCATATCTGTGCATATATACGAGAGCGTTAAATGCCTGTTCTTTCCCTGAAGTGAACATCCAGTATATGGGACGTTTTTTGTATATTTTTAAATGATCTTTATAGAAATCTTTAAGGAAGTATTTTCTTATCCTTTCTTTTGCCGTTTCACTGTCTTTCTTTCCAAGTGCTTTTGCTATGAATTCCATATTTTCTTCATAGTATTCTTCTCCGAATACTGTTTTTACAAAGACAGAGAATTTTGCCACAATATCATCTTCAAACCATGCATCTTCAAGGACGGGGATTATGGCGTCTTCATCGACAGGAAAGGTTTTGTATTTGCTGTTATCTAATTCCCCTCCTGCAAAGGCAAGGCCGGGAAGGTCGAGGGAATAACGGCCCATTATACAGCCCACTGAATAGGACAGAAAGGATTTAACGTCTCTTTCAAGGTCTGCTTTTCTTATGGTTATGTCTCTGTCTTCTACTTCGGGAGTCATTTCGTCCTGAAGGCCGTACATTTCTATGAAGAGCCGGTTCAATTCTTCTTCGTTTGATTTTAAGGTGGCGAATTGAGATTCTGTGAAGGATTTCCAGGAATTAAAGGCTGATTCGATCTTGCCGTCTGTTTTATGTTGAAGGAACGGGTGAAGCTGGAAGTCCCAGGAGGTTTCGAAGGAGTCCCAGTCTCTTCGGGAGATCTGTATACATTCTTCTGCAAGAGTATCTATAAGGGTTTTTATGGATTCGTCTGAGGGGAAGATGATGGGAAGGTTTCTTACGTCTTTAACTTGTAAATTAAGTGTAGGATTAAATATTTTTAATAAGATTGAAGACACTTTCGAATTCAAAAAAGCAAGAAAATAATTATATTCCTTATATTCTTTAAAAAATATAGAAGAACCTCCTACGTCAAAAGTAGAATTTTCTGGCAGAATTCGAAAACTATTTAAACCTGTAGTTATTAATGTCCAAGTAACTCCTTTTTTATACCATAAATATTCTGGTATAATCCTACAAATTTTATCTTTTTTATAATGCTTTCTTGCTTCTAATGACCAATCAATAATATTATCAATATTTCCATACCATTTACGATATTCTCCACCTTTTGCATAAAATAACCATTTCTGATTAATACCTATATTATTATGTTTTATTTCCCAGAAAAATCTGAGAAATCTTGCATTATCACCTGTTTTATTCTGACCGTCAGATATAGTGAAATCGTAAAATAATTTATTTTGAAAAATACTCTTTATATTCTCAGTTACCCAATAAGCAATAGGTAAACCAGGAATGTGTAAAAAATCTAGTTGTGTAATATTAAAAAATCTATATTTTCCAGTTAGTAAAATTTCTTCTTTCTGATGAGGACTATTAAAATCTACAAGTCTAACAAATACAGGTTTATAATTACCTGGAGTGTTATTTCTAATAAGAAAACTTGTACTTTGAACAACTTCTCCACCAATTTCCTCAAAAGCCCTTGCTCCAAGATGGATCATTGAAAAAAGAGTTTTTAACTTTAATACCTTTTCTCTCAAATTTTGGTAGACAGCTAAAAACATCCATGAGTGTTGAGTAATCATACCTGTAAACTTACTTTTATCTGTAAATTTTATACATTTTTCAATAAAACAGGAAAATAAATCACTTTTAGAATCTGGAAAATATTGCTTTAAATACTCTGTTAACTTACTTCCCATCCCTCTATTCCCCATATAAGGTGGATTAGTCACAACCACATCATACTTCCCGGTCATTATCCCCCCCTGTTTTACAATCCCCTCAACCTTCTCCAGAACAGGATGAGAAAACAAATCACATTCCTTCTTAAACCTATCCAGTTCCTTCTCTGCCTCTTCCCTGTCAAAATCCTTAACCTCAATTAAAGAACCATATTCCTTACCATCAACGAACTGTTCGCATAATTTCTCCAGAACAGGATAACCCTGCAGGGGCGAGGTAACCTCGCCCCTGCAATAAAATTCCTGAATAGAACACAGATTAATTTCCATCTTCTCTTTAAATATCTCATTGTCATATTCTCTAGCCTTCATCATAAGGGCAAAACCTGCTAACTGACCAGCCCTGTCGTCAATATCAAGACCGTATAAATTCTTCGTAAGAATTAATTTCGCTATTTCCTTTTCCGAATAGCCGGCACTTCTATAAATCTCTGCTAAAACCTCAAAGGCATAAACAAGGATATGACCTGAACCCATACAGGGATCTAACACTTTTATATCTTCAGGCTTTATATGCTTATCTATAATCTCATCTAACTGTTTCTCTACTTCCGGCTCCTGTTCTGCCGGCTCTATATAATATTTCCACCTGTCCTGAAGGTCTTTATCGGGATGGGCCTCTAGCCAGAGTCTTCCCAGGGAATTTTCTACCATATATTTTACTATCCACTTGGGGGTGAAAAGCTGTGTCGCCGCAGGAATATTTTCTTTCGAAATCTTTATGTTTTTCTTTAAATCATTAAATACTTTATCTTTCTTCTCAGATATATAAAACTGATAAAGCCACCCTGTAATTTCAACTTCCTTCCAGTCCTCTTCCGGGATGGTCTCAACCATTTCTCTTATAAGGGAATCCTGATTGAGTAATCCTCCGGGAAATAAGAGTTCCGTACAGTCATTTATCTCTTCAAACAAAAAAGGCATTGACTTATGAAGAACATTACACTGTGCCACTATAAGCTCTTTATATAATTCTTCGTCTTTGCTGTCAAATACAAGATTTTTTACTTTCTCTTTATCCAGAGGAAGATAATTCACAGCTTTAGAGGCAATAACAGAAGGGTTAAGTGAAGACAATATATTCAGATCATGGTCAAAATACCTGTTTACTTCCATAAACCTCAGGGCAATAAACCTGTTGAACCAGGTATAGGAAGTCTCTTCCACAACCTGTTCATAGCCTGCCTCTTTAATTCTGTTTACCAGTTTAGCCCTTCCGGCTTTTATATCTTTATTAAATATCCTTCCGTCAATAACAATCCCATCGCTTGACTCGGCATCTAATTCCTTTATTTCTTTCTCGCTTATCCCCAGTTCAAAGGCTTTTCTCTTTATAGCTTCAATCAGTTTATTCCTTGCATTTACGGCAAAATTCTTTATGGCAGATTTATTCATTTTTTATCAACGTCCTTATGAATTATTGGGTTATGGTATCACCTGTAAAATTTTATCTTTTTTATAACATATTTATATGCTTTTTTATCATTTTTATTACACACGTTAAATATTTTTAATAAATTTTTTTTCTGTTATTCTGTCTATCTAATCTACCACTCAAAACCATTCACTCTTTTCGTAAATTCTCTACTGCAATCATTCTTTCCTGTGAATATTTTCAAATAAAAGGAATAATGAAATAAATAATAGAATATGTAAAAAAATATATTATAAATATGGCGGGTTTCAGTAATGTCAGATTTCTATATATATCAAAATTCAATACATATCAGGGTTCAAGTGTCAGGTATTACCAGTATTTATAATCACCCAACACCCATCACCCAGCACCCATCACCCAGCACCCATCACCCAACACCCAGCACCCAACACCCAACACCCACAACCCAACACCCGACCATTCAAGGAGGTTCCCATGCCACCTGCAGCAATAAAACACATTCCCTGTGACAGTTATGCCAATGAGAGTGAAGAAAATGCTACAG
>DAIOEN010000348.1:0-5286 GCA_036746235.1 Vulcanimicrobiota bacterium
AGATCTTCAAATTCTCTGATTTTACTTGTACCATGACGTTCAAAAGCAAGTACCGCATCGGTCTGGCTCATACCAATACCGTTATCGGTAATTTTTATCCTGTTTCTTCCTCCGTCTCTGAGTTCTACATCAATCCTGGAAGATGAAGCATCAAGAGAATTTTCAATCAATTCTTTTACAACAGAAGCCGGCTTTTCAACGACTTCGCCGGCTGCTATCTTTTCCGAAACACTTCTGTCTAAAATTTTTATTCTGTCTGGCATAAATTCAGTTATCAGTTATCAGTTATCAGTGACCGGGTACCGGTAAATGAGGCTTTATGCATTATATTATAAAACTGCTATAACCGTTTACTGGTCACTGGTCACTGGTCACTGCTCACTGTCCTAGGTTCTGTGGGCAATCCTGTTACGTCCACCCTTCTTGGCTTCATAAAGGGTTTCATCTGCTATGACTACAAGATCTTTCTTTGAATCACAGTCTTCAGGGAAACTGGATACTCCTCCGCTTATTGTTACTTTTACTACTTTATTACCTGCAATAAAGTCATATTCTTCTACTGCCTGTCTTATTCTTTCTGCTATAAGTATGGCTTCCGTTCTGTTTGTATTAAGACAGGTTATGGTAAATTCATCTCCTCCGTAACGGCAGATAATATCATTATCTCTCGTAACACTTTTTATAAGACCTCCCACCTGTTTTAAAAGAGCGTCACCCTGGGGATGACCGAAATTATCATTTACAATCTTGAAGAAATCAATATCCAGGATCATAACAGAGAGAGGTTTATTGTTCTTAAAGGCTTTCTTGAATTCCTGATCGAGACTTTCCTGGAAATAGCCATGTGTATAAAGACCGCTTAAACTGTCAGTGATGGCAAGCTGGGCAACATTTTCATGAAGCTGGGCATTCTTTATGGCCAGTGCTGCCTGATTGGCAAGAATTGATAAAAGTCTCAAATCGTCATCTTTAAAATTGCTGACACCCTGCTGGCCAACATATATGGCTCCTATGGCATCTCTCTGAAAAAGACATGGCACAACCATTACGGACCTTATAGCCTTCATCTTCGGGATTATTTTTTCTTTCTGAAATTTATGAGCATCGTTTAAAAGTATGGAACCTTTCTTTTTTATAACCTCTGCAACAGTACTTTCCCCTACATCGAGACTGAAATCCTTGAATAACCTTTCATGCTGAGGAAGGGTATAACAGTTCTTTACAACTACCATATCACCCTCTTTTCCTCTTTCCCTGAGATATATAACACAGGTATTGCAATTTACAAGGTTTTTAACCATATTCACAACTAACTGGACAATCTTTTCAAGAGTCAGACTGGAACCCAGTTCCTGACCTGCTTCTACAAGAGAAATAAGAGAATTAATCTGTTTTTTCTGTCTCTGAAACTGCAATATGGATTGACTTAACATATAACAGACTATAAATATAATTCCTATATTACAGATCTGAGTTATAATAATATTTAACAGTACCTTGCTGTTTTGAAAATTAGAAGTAGATATTATAAGAATACCTATGATAGAAGCGCCGAATATGCTGAACTTCATATCGAGTAAATACTCTGCAATCTCTATTATAGGAAGTAAAAAGATTAATAGAGAAAATTCAATAGCCGTATCTTTAGATAAATCTTTACAGAGATTAAAAATAAAGAATAGAAGTGTTAAATCTGCAATTATTACAACAAAAATTCTGAGCCTGTTACCTTTAAGATAAAGAGAAGACACAGTTGCAATTGCACAGTAAATACCGCCGCCAATAATAAAAGGAATATTTAACTGTCCTACTGCAAAAGCTCCATAGAGAAATACTATCCATCTGAGAATAATAATAAGTTTATTAATATATGTCGGCTCATAGTATGTCTCTGTAAGGTACTTTAAAAATTTGTTCATACATGCCATCCTTTCTACAATAGCTATCAGCTAGCCGAATGCTTTATATTATACATATTCTTTTTCAATCCTGCCTTTTAATTCGGAAAGTTTTATCAATGCTTCTACAGGTGTTAATCTTTCCACATCAATATATCTTATTTCATCTATTAAAGGATTGGGAAGAGTTGAAAAAAATTCCAGTTGTAAAGATTGTAACATAGAATCTTTTTTATAAATAACCGGTTCTATTTTTTCAATACTTTCCAGAATATATCCTGCTCTGTTTAATAGTTTATCAGGTAGTCCTGCCAGTTTTGCGACTTTCACCCCGTAACTTCTGTCAGTACCGCCGGGGAAAATCTTCCTTAAGAATATTACATCATCCCCCTTCTCCTTTACAGCTACTCTATAATTTTTAACTCCGGCAAAATGTTCTGCCATCTGAGTAAGTTCATGAAAATGAGTCGTAAAAAGCGTTTTTGCTTTTACATTCTCATATATATATTCAGCCACAGCCCAGGCAATACTCAGGCCGTCATAGGTACTTGTGCCTCTGCCTATCTCATCAAGGACTATAAGGCTTCTGTTTGTGGCATTATTAACAATATCTGCTACTTCCTTCATTTCAACCAGAAAAGTACTCTGCCCCATTACAAGGTCATCAAAAGCACCTATTCTGGTAAATATTCTGTCAACAATCCCTATACTTCCTGATTCTGCCGGTATAAAACTGCCTGTCTGTGCCATAATAACACATAATGCAGCCTGTCTCAAATAAGTCGATTTGCCTGCCATATTTGGCCCTGTTATAACAAGCAATACATGATCGGAGCAATCCATATAGAGATCATTGGGAACAAATTTCTCCTTACCTATTATTTCTTCTATAACAGGATGGCGACTTCCTTTTAAAATTATTTTTGTACTTTTATTTACTTCAGGTTTTACATAATTATTACTTACTGCAACATCTGCCAGAGTGGACAGTACATCAAAAACAGCGAGAACATCCGAAGTTATAAGGACATCAGAAGAATATTCTGCAATCCGACTTCTTATATCACAGAAAAGTTCATATTCAAGTTCTTTAAGTCTTTCAGATGCGCCGAGAACTTTGCTTTCATAATCTTTCAGTTCAGGCGTAATAAATCTTTCTCCCTGAGATGTTGTCTGTTTCCTTATATAATTTTCCGGAACAAGATGTAGATTGGATTTAGTTACTTCGATAAAATAACCGAATACTTTATTATATCTGACCTTGAGAGATTTTATGCCTGTCCTGTCCTTTTCCTGTTTCTCCAGTTCTACTATCCACTGTTTCCCGTCATAACGGTGTGTTCGGAGATTATCAACTTCTTCATTAAATCCTGTTTTTATAATATTACCTTCTTTAATTGACAGAGGCGGATCATCATCAATAGCTTTATCGATAATGTCTCTGATTTTCTGAAGATCCTTTATCTGGCCGGTAAGCTTCTTTAAATACTCTGTTTTAACAGAAGATAATATATATTTCAACTCCGGCAAAACTTCAAGGGAATTTTTAACTGCAAGAAGATCTCTTGCTCCTGCCGAGCCATAGACTATTTTCATAAAAATTCTTTCCAGATCTCTTATCTCCTTCAGTCTTTCCCTGAGTTTCTCTCTGACTTCAAAAGCATGATAAAATTCTTCCACTCCCGAAAGTCTCTGATTTATTTCAGAAATCTTTAACAGAGGCTGTTCAATCCACTGTCTCAGTTTACGGCCTCCCATAGAGGTTACAGTTCTATCAAGTATCCAGAGCAATGTTCCGTAGACTTTACCATCTCTGATGCTGCCGGTAAGTTCCAGATTTCTCCTTGTTCTGCCATCGAGAACCATGTAATCGTAAATACTGTAACTATCAAGTCTGGTAATATTATTTAATATTACTTTCTGCGTATCTTCAAGATAGGTTATAACTGAACCTGCCGCCTGAACTATCTGAGGTCTGTCAGGGAGAGAAGAAATAGAGTTTTTGCAACAGTATTTTAAAAGTTTTTCCCTGCATGTATCATAATTGAAAAAATCATCTGCCCTGATTGTAATGGATGTAAGTTCCTTTAAAAAGGTCATAAGACTGTTATTATTTCTTTCATGTTCCTGTATAAGGCATTCGGCAGGTTTAAGTCGTGTAATTTCACTTTTTAAAGCTTCCATACTGTTATGTTCGTCTGTTATAAATGATACTTTAAAAGCTCCTGTTGAAATATCTGCGACTGCTATAGCCTGCCCTCCCCGGTCTATGACTATAGATATAAGATAATTATTCTGTTTTTCTTCAAGCAATCTGTCTTCAAGAACAGTACCTGCAGTAACTATCCTTACTATATCTCTCTTTACAAGACCTTTAGCTTTTTTGGGATCCTCCATTTGTTCACCAATAGCAACCTTATAGCCTTTTCTAACCATTCTACTCAAATAAGGTTCCACTGCATGATGGGGAACTCCTGCCATAGGGATACGGTCACCGTTACTTACTTCTTTGGAGGTAAGGGTAATACCCAGTTCTTTTGATGTAGTGACTGCGTCTTCTCCATAGGTCTCATAAAAATCTCCTACCCGAAAAAATAATATAGCACCGGGACATTGAGATTTAACGTCATAAAATTGTTTGAAGAGGGGAGTCAAATTATTTAGCTCACTCATAGGAGTCTCCTGACTTTTTCAATTAATTCCACCGGGTCAAAAGGTTTTACTATATATTCTGAAACACCTATATTATAGGCACGACTTATATCTTCAAAATTATCATTTGCTGTCAATAAAACTACAGGTATATCCTCTTTGGATGGTATATCTCTTATCTTCAGATAAAGTTCTAATCCGTCCATTACCGGCATCATTACATCAGTGATTAACATATTAAACTTTTCTTTCTCTGCAATCTCAAGTGCTTCCAGAGCATTATGTGCAATAAGGACATTAAAGCCTGCATACTGAAGGTTCAGTCTGAGTATATGCAATACTGCAGGGTCATCTTCCACAACCAGTATCGTTTTAACAGTTGCTCTTTTTTTCCTTAAAATTTCTTCACATGTTTTTATCAAAGCTTCAGAATCGTAAGGCCTGGCCATGTATCCTTCTACTGAATATCTTTTAGCGTTTATCATATCTTCTTTATCGGTTTTCCCGGAAAGTATAAGTATGGGAATATCTTTAGCCCTTTTATCATGCCTGAGAAGATTGCACAGATGCCACGCTTCCGGTACAGATAAATCCAGGATAATAATAACAGCTTTTGCAGAGCGGCCCTTCTCAAAACCTTCATTTATTCCATGAGCGGCCAGAACCTGAAATCCGTAATTTTCCAGATTTGATTTTAACATCTGAAAAACTCTTCCCGAAGGCTGTATAAGTAATA
>DAIOEN010000349.1:0-2022 GCA_036746235.1 Vulcanimicrobiota bacterium
TGGCAAGGGTTTATTGACCAACTCGCTGAGGTGGCCTAATTGGCCAAAGTCGAGTCTTATATATAATCAAAGATCCTGCTTTTCACTCTTCCCCCTTCACCCTTCACTATTCACTATTCACTATTCACTATTCACCCCTTCACTCTTCCCCCTTTACTTTTCACTTTTCACTCTTCCCTTCCCTTGACTGACAGTATTTTTTAAATTATAATATTCGTTAAGAGACCAAATGTTAAGAGAGATAAGGGATTTTAATCTTCTAAAAAATTACAGATACTATATTTATCTGTAATATACCTCTTTATTAAAATTCTGCCTCTCTCACCATAAGGTGTTGCTATGCCATCGGTAAAGATTTTAATTGTTGAAGATGAAAAAATTTCAGCTATGGCTATGAGAAAAATGCTTGTAGAACTGGGATATACAGTGATCGGTACAGTTATGTCAGGTGAACAGGCTATCAAAAAAGCATCTGAAATACAGCCCGATCTGGTTCTTATGGATATTAAGTTAGACGGACTCCTTGATGGTATAGAAACTGCTGAAACACTGAACAGACTTTACAATATACCTGTAGTATACATTACAGCTTATGAAGATGAACAGATTTTTCAGAGAGCAAAACTGACAGCCCCCTTCGGATATATGATAAAACCTTTTGACGAAAGATTGCTTCGTATTAATATAGAGATAGCAATCTATAAACATCAGGTGGAAGAGAAATTAAAAGAAAAAGCTCTGGAGGAGGAAAAGGAAACGTATCGCCTGAACCTTGAAGCTATTTTTAGAAGCCTTGAAGAAGGAATTATTTCTGTAGACAGGGATTTGAATATAATTTATTTAAACCCTGCTATTGAGAATACGTGCGGATTTTCCGGTGAAGATACAGGTAAACCTTTCAGAATTTTTAAAAAGAATAGCTGTAATAAGTGTATTGAAATACTTGAGGAAACTATAATAAGAAAACAACCGGTAAAAATAGATCGTTTCGAATGTGATCGAAATAACTCTTCTAAAAAGGTGTTTTCTATCAATTCCGTTCCTCTTATAGACGAAAAGGGACTATTTTCGGGAGCAGTGCTTGTACTAAGAGATAAAACACACATAGATGTTCTTGAAAAGGAACTGAAGGAAAGAAGAAGTTTTTATAATATAATCGGAAAAAGTAAAGAAATTCAGAAAATCTATGATCTCATTGAAATACTCTCTGAAGTTCAGAGTACTGTCCTCATAACAGGAGAAAGCGGTACAGGGAAAGAACTTGTAGCGGAAGCCCTTCATTATAAAGGTATACGCAGCAATAAACCCCTGGTGAAACTGAACTGTACAGCCCTTTCAGAAAGTTTGCTTGAAAGCGAACTCTTCGGCCATGTAAAAGGAGCCTTTACGGGAGCGCTGAAAGATAAAATAGGACGTTTTCAGAAAGCTGACGGTGGTACAATTTTTCTGGATGAAATAGGCAATATATCCTCCAATATGCAACTTCATCTCCTCAGAGTTCTTCAGGAAAGAGAATTTGAACAGGTAGGAGGTAATGAAACTATTAAAATAGATGTAAGAGTTATTGCAGCTACCAATGAGGATTTACGGGAAAAGGTCAGAACCGGCCAGTTTCGGGAAGATCTTTATTATCGTCTGAAAGTGGTGGAAATAAAATTACCTCCCCTGAGAGAAAGGATTGAAGATATACTGTTACTGTCAGAGTTTTTTATTCAAAAATTGAATAAAAATTTTAACAGGAATATAACCGGTATTTCATCCGGTGTTCAGAGAATTTTTTTGGAATATTCTTGGCCCGGAAATATCAGAGAGCTTGAACATACTGTAGAACATGCTTTTGTCCTCTGCCGTAACTCTGTTATAACTGTAGATGATCTGCCATGTGACCTGAGGGAACCATTCTTTTTACCTGCCTCTGATAAAATAGAAAATGAAAAAGAGATAATTATTTCTGCCCTGGAAAGATTTAGATGGAATAAGACCGATACGGCCAGATATCTCGGTATGAGCCGTCAGACTATT
>DAIOEN010000349.1:2122-5275 GCA_036746235.1 Vulcanimicrobiota bacterium
TAGATGGAATAAGACCGATACGGCCAGATATCTCGGTATGAGCCGTCAGACTATTTATAGAAAAATTAAAGAGTATAATATTTAATTTCTTGTAATACTATGACAATATGTCATGTTACATAATGTCACAATGTTACATCTCCAGGAACAGTTTTTCGTAACTTTATTTTATTTTATTTTTACTGTTGCGTATATTGGAACGAGTTTTTATATCATTTTTCCTGATATTATTATTCTTTTCTTGTAATCTGGCATTTATCCTGCTCTGTTATATTATTGTATTAATTTTCTTTATTATGATTTTTTGTTGATTTTTATAGAATATTATAAGGGGGGATTATAAAGTCAATTTATTGATTTACCGAATCGTGTATGAGTATATTTGTAAGCATTCGTCTGACAGCAGTCAGCAGATAGCTTTTATATAAAAATTTATAGCTGACTGCTGAGTGTTTGCAGACAGGTAGAGTTTCAAAAATTAATATTTAGAGAGAGGGAGAGAGTTATGAAAATAATAGATAAAATAAGTATCAGATGGAAGCTTATGTTCTTTGTTATACTGGCTGTCGTACCAATAATAGTGCTCGGCTTTTTCAGTTATAATACTGCCAGAAAAGAAACATTGAAACAGATTGAAGAGAACCTGAAACAACAGGGATTTTTTATTTCAGAGGAAGTGAGGAATGTATATGATTTGTTTCAGAATAATCTGAACAATAATTTAACAGTGGCAGAATATATAATTTTTTCTTCCAGACCCGGGATAGACGAAAGTAATTTAATATACATTACTGCAGTAAACCAGGATGATAAATCTGCAAGGAAAATCTCCATACCTTCCATGAAGATTAATGGCAGAAATATTGCCTATAACTATGAAGGGGTAGATAAAATAGAGAAAATGCTGGGTGTGACCTGTACCATATTTCAGGTTATACCGGAAGGTTTATTGAGAATATCTACAAATGTGAAAAAACAGGATGGGACAAGAGCTGTCGGAACATATATACCTTCATCTTCACCGGTATATGAAACTGTCATGAGAGGGGAAACATTTCGTGGCAGGGCAATGGTAGTTGGGAAATGTTATCTTACTGCCTATGAGCCTATAAAGGATATGAGAGGCAATATTATAGGGGCATTGTATGTTGGTATGGATGAAAAATTATGCCAGAAGTCTTTACTGGATAGTATTTCAAAACTGGTTATAGGAAAGACCGGATATGTTTTTATACTGGACGGAAGTGAAGGGAAAAATAAAGGTGATTACATTTTATCTGCCGGAAGAAAAAGAGACGGGGAAAATATATGGAATATGGAAGATTCTTCGGGAAATTTGTTTATTCAGGATATGATAAATAATACAGTAAAGTTAAAAGAAGGGGAGATTTATATCAGTTATTATCCCTGGAAGAATAAAGGTGAGAATACGGCAAGGATGAAGGTTGCAGGCTGTGTATATTTCCCTGAATTGAAGTGGGTTATAGGGTGCAGTGCCTATCAGGAAGAGTTTTTTGACGGGCTGAAACAGATAAAATTAATTGCCGTAACTGTAGCCTTCATTGCCATAGTACTTACTATATTATTCGGACTTTTAATTGTTCGTAATATAACAGGGATAATTAAGAGTTTACAGCAGGAAACAAAAAAGCTTATTGAAGCGACAACTGCAGGTAAACTGGATGTCAGGGGAGAGCCGGAAAAGATTAATTTCGAATTCAGAGCTATTATAGAAGGTATAAACGGCCTTCTTGATGCAGTCATAGGACCGTTGAATGTAGCAGCAGAGTATATAGACAGAATTTCAAAAGGAGATACTCCTCCGAAGATTATCGATTCTTACCGGGGAGATTTTAATGAAATCAAAAATAACCTGAATAACTGTATTGATGCCATAGAAGGACTCGTGACAGAAACAGGTGTTGTAATAAATGCCGCTAAAGAAGGTAATTTAAATGTGAGAGCAGATGCAGATAAGCTTCAGGGTGTCTATCGTAAAATTCTGAGAGGATTTAACGAATCTCTGGATTTAATAATAAATCCCCTCTATGTAGCAGCAGATTATATTGCCAGAATAAGCAGCGGAGATATGCCGGAAAAGATTACCGCTTCTTATAAGGGAGATTTTAATGTAATTAAAAATAATATAAATCAGCTTGTAGAAGTACTGAATGGTATAACTGTTATAGCAGAAAAAATTTCAGATGGTAATCTGGATATAGAAATCAGAGAGAGGTCAGGGCAGGATAAACTTATGCAGTCATTAAAGGGAATGGTTGCCTGTATTATGTCTCTGATAAATGAAGTAGATAAGCTTACACTGGCAGCAGTAGAAGGCAGGCTGGACGCAAGAGGTGATATGTCACGATTTAACGGAGATTTCAGAAAGATTGTAAAAGGTATAAATGATACCCTTGATTCTGTAATAAACCCTCTGAATATGTCTGCAGACTATGTGGAAAGTATAAGTAAAGGTAATATACCGGAGAAGATTACAGATAATTATAACGGAGATTTTAATAAAATTAAGAACAATGTGAATGTTCTTATAGACAATCTGAATAATATTACACATATTGCAGAAGAAATTGCATGTGGTAATCTGGATGTACAGGTTCAGGAACGTTCGGAACGGGATAAGCTTATGAAGGCTCTGAAACGAATGGTTGTCTACCTCCATGATATTGCCTCCATTACAGGTGAAATATCGGCAGGTAATCTTATGGTAGAGGCCACAGCCGCATCAGAACATGATAGCCTTATGGTATCGCTTCAGCAAATGGTTGTAAAGCTCAGAGATTTTGTCAGCAGATTGACTTCTGCATCAGATAATGTGGCGAGAGGGAGCCGTGAGATGAATGACACTTCGGAACAGTTATCCCAGGGCAATACGGAACAGGCAGCTTCTGCTGAAGAGGTATCTTCTTCTATGGAACAGATGGCGGCAAATATAAAGCAGAATGCCGATAATGCCCAGCAGACTGAAAAGATTGCCATGAAGGCATCGGAAGATGCAAAAGAAGGTGGTAAGTCTGTAATGGAAACTGTAGAAGCTATGAGAAAAATAGCAGGGAAGATCGCTATTATAGAAGAGATAGCAAGGCAGACCAATATGCTGGCACTGAATGCGGCTATTGAAGCGGCAAGAGCAGG
>DAIOEN010000350.1:0-5261 GCA_036746235.1 Vulcanimicrobiota bacterium
TGATTCCCGACAGTATGACCTTCTCTGACAATTCTTTTTATAATCTCCGGGTATGCAGTTACTCTGGTGCCTTTTACAAAAAATGTTGCCTTTATATTATTTTCTTTCAGTATATCCAGTATGCGAGGAGTAATATTCGGATCAGGGCCATCGTCAAAAGTGATGGCTATTTTACCCGGAAATGTATCGTAAAAGGAGATCCCACAACGAACGTCAGCCATAGAATTACTGCTTAAGCTTATAATTATTATAATTAGAAAAAATATATATTTCATAATCCGTGATGCGTGATGCGTGATGCGTATAAAGAAACGTTACGCATTACGCATTACGATTACTTAAAATACTTTGCCGAACGTTCCCCATTGAATAACAAAACGACCTTTTGTATTAAATTTCTGCACCCTGTTATTCCCTGAGTCTGCTACATAAACATATCTTTCATCAGTTCCCATAGATATACCGTTTGGACCTGCAAGTTCTCCCGAATTAATTCCGTAAGTTCCCCAGGTGGATATTTTTTTCCCTTCAGGAGATAATTTTATCACACATGACTTTCCTAAATCTGTAACAAAAACATTTCCTTTACTATCTATAGCAATATCTACAGGGGATAAAAAGAGATTTTTATCAGAACCTTCTCCGCCCCAGTTTGCCTGATACTGACCTTCACAGTTAAATTTTACTACCCTGCCGTTTCCTGCATCACATACATAAATATTCCTGTATTTATCTACTGTAACACCACGGGGGGCTGAAAACTGACCTATTCCTCTCCCTTTTACACCCCATGACGTTATAAATTTTCCTTCGGAAGTAAATTTCTGTACCCTGTTATTTTCCGTATCCACTACTGCTACTTCTCCTTCTCTATCAACAGTTATACCCTGTGGAAATCTGAAATCTCCCGAACTTTTTCCTGATTTGCCCCATGTTAGCATAAAAGTGCCGTCATGTTTGAATTTTTGTATTCTGTGATTATTTGTATCTGTAACATAAATATTTTTATCTTTATCGGCAGCAATATGAGAAGGTCTGTCAAAACAGCCTTCCCCTGTACCCTGTTCACCCCACTGTATAATGAATTTACCTGTATCGCTGAATTTCTGTATTCTGCCATTACCGCAATCTACAACATATATATTGCCGCTCCCCACTACTTCTATACCTACGGGATTATTAAACAATCCTCCGCCGCGGTTGTTGTAGTTATAAGCCAGAATTATGACAGCCATAGATATAAAGAAGACCAGAGTAAATAAAAAATATTTTTTCATAAATATAAACCTCCTTATTTTCAGTGAGCAGTTACCAGTAATCAGTAATCAGTTATTCTACTATAATTACTTCACTGGTAACTGCTCACTGCTCACTGATTATTTATTATCCTTAAAACCAAGAGACGATAGTACCCTGGAAATTCCTGTTTTCTTCTTTTCCTCTGTTTTTTTCTTTATTATCTTCATATATTCCATAAGTTCTGTTTTTATAAGAGGATTTTCTGTATTTGCAATATAATCTTCAAGTTTTGTCAGGCCATGTTCCAGCATATCTCCTCTGTAACAGACTTCGAGGAAAGATTTATAATATTTTAATTCATCTCTGTTAAGATTTATAGCTATTTCAATATGTTCTATTCCGTCCGTATATTTACCTTCCAGCATATATATCTGTCCCAGATACCATTCTGCTTCAGGCTGGTTTTTATTATAACGAATAGATTTTATCAGTTCCTGCTGTGCTACATCCGGTTTCCCGAATTTGAAATAAAGACTGCCCAGGAGGAAATAATATTCACCTTCCTGGGGAGCAAGAAATATGGCTTTTTTATAGGCCTGTATTGCCATATTAAGTTTTTTTGCTTTTTCATAAACCTGTCCCAGTATTGCAAATCCACGGGCATTTTTAGGATCATACATTACGGCTCTTTCAAGATATCTGGTGGCATAATCCAGATTTTCCATAATTAAATAACATTCCCCTATACCTCTGTTTGCTTCTGCCATTTTAAGATCAGCCCTGAGAGCTTCTTCGAAATATTTAAAAGCATGATTTACATTTTTCAATTTAATATAAATTGTTCCCATATCACAGTAGGTATCTGCAAGAAGAGCCGGGTCATTATTAGCGCTCTGTTTTGCAATATTAATGACCTTTTCGAAAGCACCGAGGGATTCCTGATAAAGACCTTTTTGAAGATAGGCTTTACCGAGATAGCTATAGGCAAGCTGGTTGTTTTGCTCCAGACTGATAGATTTTTCATATTCTCTTATGGCCAGATTGGTCATGCCCTGCTGGGCATAGGCTTTTCCACGCAGATTATAATTAAGGGCAGAATTGGGGTCCATCTCTATCGCTTTCCCAAGTTCTTTTATGGCTTCTCCTATATTACCCTGTGCTTCAAGGGCTACCCCCATAGCTCTTCTTATATCAGGGCCATCTATGCCGAGCCTTATTACCTTTCTTAATTCTTCTATGGCAGGGCCATGCTGGTTTAAAAATATACAGGTCATAGCCAGGTCTTTTCGCTTTTTAGGGCTCAGGGGATCGGTGAGAACTGCTGACTGAAAATGTCTCAGACTGTCGGCAAGTCTGTTCTTTTTTACATATAAATGACCGAGTATACTGTGACTGTCAGAATCATTGTAATTCAATGAAAAAGCTGCTTCCAGTTCGGATATGGCGGCATCTATCATATTTTTTTTATAATAAATTAATCCCAGTTTACCATGACCTTCTGCATGGTTACAGTCCAGTTGTATAACCCTTTTGTATTCTTCAAGGGCAAAATCATATTTTTCCAGTAAAAAATAAAGGGAAGCAAGTCTGTAATGGGAAATTACATTATTCGGATCCAGAAATATGGATTCTTCATATTCTTTTTCTGCAAAATTATATTTTTTAATTTTACTATAAAGATAACCGAGTTCACAGTGAGCCTTTGGATCATCACTTCCGTATTCAAAGCTCTTTTCGAAACATTTTATGGCATCATCATCTTTTCCCAGTTGAAGATAAAGAAAACCCAGGGCATTCCATGCTTTGCAATCTTCGGGATTCTTTAAAATAATCCTGTTATACTGGCCTATTGCGTCTCCCGTATAACCCTGTTTCGCATAAAGATCTCCCAGATCCAGGCAGATTTGAATATTATCGGGCTCCATTACCTGTGCTTTTTTTAATGTGAGTATAGCCTTTGTAAATTCTTTCTTTTCCACATACAGATCTGCCATAAGGGAAAACATCTCAAAATCCTGCTCACCTTTTTCCATTGCCAGTTCGAGTTTTTCCAGAGCCATATCTACTTTTTGCAGGGTTGCATAAATAACCCCCAGTTCTCTCAGGGCAGATCTGTTACCGTAATCATGTTTTAAAATATCGTTATAACATTTTATGGCATTATCAAGTTTTCCCTGCCTTGTATAAATAAGAGCCAGTTTAAAATAGGCTTCGGTTAATTTCGGATTTATTTCCAGAGCCTGTTCATATTCGGTAATTGCCAGATCAGGTTTACCTTCTTCCAGTAATTCATTTCCTTTTTTTAAGTGAGCAAGGGGGTCCTTCGGGGGAGGTTTGGGAGGAGGCGGTTTCGGAACAGTTACTACAGGAGAAGCATAGGATGGCAGTTCCACAGGTTTTTCAGCAGGTTTTTTCTCTTCTGTTTTAGCAGGTTTTTTCTCTTCAGTTTTTTTAGCAGGTTTTTTGTCATCCGGTTTTTTAGATTTTTTCTCTTTTTTTCTTCCCGGTAACTTTTCTCCGCAGGCAAGGCAGTATTCTTCTTTTTCAGCATTTTCGTATTTACATTTCGGACAGAGTTTTTCATCACTTTTTACTTCTTCTTCGTCATCATCAAAATCTACCTGTTCAAACCACCATTTACTGTCATGTTTTTCAAAAAGAATTTCGTGATCAGACATTCTTTTCTGAAGCTGCTGTTCCTGTCTTAACTTTGACTGGGCAAAAGCATCCCATTGAGAAGCATAATTACCTTTATTCGCTCCTGCTGTATCTCGTCCAAGAAGTTCATCTAAAAATTCTCCTGCAGTTTGAAACCTGTCATCAGGATTTTTCTCAAGGGCTTTTAATATGGCTTTTTCAATTCTCTTCGGTATTTCCGGATTATGCTGTGACGGGCTGGGGGGACGTGATTCTATATGCTGTTTGATTAATACGGGAATACTTGTTGCTTCAAAAGGTAATTTCTGTGTGAGCATCTGATATAAAATAACACCTACGGAATAAATGTCAGATCTCCTGTCTGCATGGAGACCCTGTGCCTGTTCCGGAGAAAAATAGGTAAGAGTGCCGAATATTTCACCTGCCATGGTGAGATTATGAACACCTTCAAGACAGGCGAGACCGAAATCCATAACTTTTACTATATTTAATCTTGTTATCATTATGTTTTCAGGTTTTATATCTCTGTGGACAATATTCTGACTGTGGGCATAATCAAGGGCCTGACATACAGGTGTTATAAGTGTTATACCTTCTTCTATCTCAAGAGGTTTACCCTTTTTTTCCATATAATCCCATAGAGTAGTTTCTCCGTCAAGATATTCCATTACTATATAAGGGACACCGCTACTTTCTTCACCTATATCATAAATACTTACTATATTTGGATGTATAAGACGGGATGCAAGTTTTGCTTCCTGAAGAAATCTCGTGACAGCTTCTTTACTGCGGGCAAGTTTCGGAGGAAGAACTTTTACTGCTACATCCCTTTCCAGAATAGGATCCTTACCTTTATAAACTATTGCCATTCCACCGCGGCCAATTTCCTCTATTATTTCATAACGACCTATATTGGTTGCCATAATTCACCCTGTTCGTGACGCGTGACGCGTGACGCGTGACGCGAGGAATATTTTTATCCTTCATTTGTTTAGTAAATTATACTTGATAACAGGTAAAAAGTAAATTATTTAGAAGATTTGCAAAAAATAATTTCAGCGAGTCGTGAGTAAAGTTCTCTACTTAGAGCCTATCCGAAAAGTCATCAAATACCTTCCGGTGGGTGAGGCTCTTCCGAAAAATCTATAATCCTCGTGCAAAACAACATGTCTTTAAAGACTGCTACGATATTACATTTATTTAATTTACAAATTACTGTTAATACGGTATATATTTTTCTCCAGAGCCTCACCCACCGGAAGTGATGTACAATAAATATTACTTTTCGGATAGGTTCTTATTACCGCACCAGGTAAAAGAGTATCCGTAAAAAGCTTCTGCCTGGCAGGCTCTGGAGAAGAAAA
>DAIOEN010000351.1:0-2616 GCA_036746235.1 Vulcanimicrobiota bacterium
CTTCACCCTTCACGAACTTATGAAATCAAGCATAGGTATCCAGATAATATGGTCTGTTGCGTCAAAAGAAGCATTAATAGCTGATTTTGAACATATAGAAAGGGAACATTTCTTCACAGGTCTTCTGAAATTTGCAGAGATGAAAGAAAGTCAGTTTGAAATAATTGCCCAGTATCCGGAGCTTATAAAACTTCTTTCAGAAGAAAGGAAATCACTTTTAGAAAATCTCCTGTCATATGGTATCACAGTTCCAGACATGAGCACTCCCATAAGAAGAAATCTGAGAAGAAAGCTTGGCTACGGCGGTTATCCTTACGGAGACAAAAGAACTCTTCACAGATCGAAAGATTCAAGAAAAGATTTTGAGAAACTGGAAGAACTCGCAAAAAGTAAAAACATAGAGGTTTATACATCTATCCATTTACTGGAACTTTTAATGACAGATCCTTCTCCGATAATTACCGATGTATTGGTAAAAACAGGAGTGGAAATAAAGAAAAAGAAAAATGAACCGGTTATTTCTGACAGGCTTTTTGTAGACAGATTTAAAGAAGAGGAAGAAGAAAAACCTGAAGAAGATCATGCGGTGAAGGTAACATCCCTTCCGTTTCTGGTTAGAAAATTACAGAATTTAAGATCCGAACTTTTATCTAACATATTCGGTCAGTCCCATGCAGTGCAGGATTGTATAGAAGGGTTTTATAATGCCTTTCTTCTTTCAGGTGATAAAGACAGAAAAAGCCCTGTAGCAGTCTTTATTTTCGCCGGTCCTCCCGGTGTGGGGAAAACATATATGGCTTCACTCTGTGCCGGCCATCTTTCCCGTCCCTTTAAAACCTTTGACATGACACTTTATTCCGACCATCAGCAACACAATCAACTTACAGGATTTCCCAGAACCTATGCAGGGGCGAAACAGGGCCTTCTTACAGGTTTTGTAAAGAACAATCCCGATGCATTTCTTCTCTTTGATGAGATTGAAAAAGCCCATTTAAATACAATTCATCTGTTTTACGGAATTTTAGACAGAGGAATCCTTGAAGATCATTATACAGGGGAAGAAGTAAGTTTCAGGGATACTATTATAGTATTTACAACAAATGCAGGAAAATCCCTCTATGAAAATCAAAACCGTACCGGTATAAGTTTGGCCAATTCGTCGTATCACAGAAAGACCGTCCTGAGTGCTTTAGGTCAGGAAAAAAATCCTATCACAGGAAACAGTGTATTTCCTTCCGCCCTCTGCTCCCGTTTCTCCCGCGGCTACCCTGTTATGTTCAATTATCTGGGTGTAAATGAACTAAAAAAAGTCAGTGAAGAATCTATTATCCGCACAGAAGAACTTCTTTCAAAAGAATATAATAAGCAATTTTCTCATGATGAACTTCTGCCTCTGTCGCTTGTTCTCAGGGAAGGTCATCCCGTTGATGCAAGAGGACTCAAAGCAGAAACTGAAAAATTTATAAAAACGGAACTTTTCAAGTTTTGCAGTCTCTATGAAAAACATAAACTGGAAGAAGTACTGAGTGAAATAGAGACTATCAGATTTGAGCCTGAAAAGAATCAGTTCCTTATGAAACCTGAGATAAAGTCCCTTTATGAACCATCTGAAAAATTAAAGATCCTTTTTGTGGCAAACAGGGACATAAGCGATATGTACAGGACAGATGAACTGGAATGGTTCAATGTTTTTACGGAAGAAGAAGCAGTAGATGTACTGTCGTCACAGGATATTAACATGGTGTTGCTCGATCTGTGGGTAAACAGTGATAACCCGGAAGAAACAGGTCATATAAATACACTGATTCAGGGACAGGATTTTACTCCTCTTTCTGCAAGATCACTGGAACATGGAAGACATATTCTGAGAAAAATTCACAGCAAGTTTCCTCAAATTCCCGTCTATCTTATGTCTATTATACATAAAAAAGAAAAAAAATACAGAGAAGGAGAAACCAGAATCATAACACCCGGATATGATCCGGGCAAAATCCTGAGAAAATCGGTAGATGAGGAATTATTTTTTTCCTGTCTCCGTTCCGGCGGTGCAAGAGGGGTAATAGAAACAGATTTTATAGACAGTGCCTGTCCTGACAGGGAGGTAAAGAAAAATCAATTTATAACAAATCTCAGTTCTGTAAATATCCGTCTTTACCGGGAGAAAAAAGCATCTGAACTCGTTAGAGAAAAAAAGGTTCTTACCTTCGATACTGTGCCATATATGGACAAAAAGAAGAAAAAACTTTCCGTAAAACTGAGGGATTTTCGCCTTGTCCGTGTCATGGAAGCTTCCGATGCATCAGAATTAATAAATGACGTGGAAAGACCGGACATAAAATTTGAAGATATAATCGGCGCCACCTCTGCAAAAGAAGCACTGCAGTTTATAGTGAAATGGCTTAAAAATCCACGGAAATATAGCTCCCTTGGAATAAGACCTCCGAAAGGAATTCTTCTGACAGGCCCTCCGGGGACGGGAAAAACTATGCTTGCAAAAGCTCTGGCAGGTGAGTCAGACTGTGCTTTTATCGAATCTTCGGCAACAGATTTTATAACAATATGGCAGGGCAGCGGCCCTCAGAATATAAGAAATCTTTTTGACCGTGCCAGACGTTA
>DAIOEN010000351.1:2716-5238 GCA_036746235.1 Vulcanimicrobiota bacterium
TTAAAAAGAATTGCCCGCCATGAAGCAGGCCATGCCCTCATAGCATGGCTCGGAGGAAACCCTCCTGTGCAGATTACCATTATAGGCAGAGGCTATGCGGGAGGATATGTGGAAAGAGAATCAGATGAAGACATGGTAATATATACGAAACCGGAACTGGAACAGAGAATCTGTGAAGCCATGGGAGGAAGGGCATCTGAAATAATTTATTATGGCGAAGAAGAAGGCCTATCGACAGGGGCATCGGAAGATCTGAAAAAAGCAACTTCTCTGGCCAGAATGATGGTTTTAGAATTTGGTATGAGTAAAGATTTTGGATTTTTGTCGATGGGTAAAGATTATGATGATAATCTTTCGATAGAGATAAAAGGAGCAATAGACAGAATCATAAGAGAACAGCTAGAAAAAGCATTCAAACTGCTGGAAGAAAACCGGAAATATCTGAATAAATTATACAGAACTCTTCTTGAACAGAACCGTCTTACCGGGGAAGAAATGAAAAAGATATTGCCATAAACAGGGTACGCTATAATTGCCATCTTTTTCGATATATGATATATTTATTTTTACACAACATTTTCACATGCTGAAAGGAGATATATATATGAAACTGGAGTATGACCTGAAAAAACTCTACATGGATGCCTTTGCGCCACAGACAGGAGAAAGAGTCATCTTTCTGAATGATTTTCCCAAAGAGGAAGCAAAGATTACAGAAGGACACAGACATCGTGCGGAAATGACTCTTATATGGCATAAAGTCATGGCAGACCTCGCAAAAGAACTGGATTTTGATCTTTCACCTGTACTGACAATCGATCTTCGCAATCCTGCACCCGGAAAATTTGATGCCGATGGTTATACGGAAGGAAAATCTGTAGAACTTACAAAGATTATGGATTCATGGGGAGAAAAAGATATAGTTATAGCTATTACAGGTCCTTCCATTACAGGAGAACTTCTCAGAAGATTGCCGAAACAAAAATTCCGATTTGCCTCTGCTCCCAATGTAACAATAGATTTCGAAGGTTTTAAAGCAGATTATTCGCTCATACCGCTTCGTTTTGAAATACTCACTGCTAAAATGGGCAAAGCAAAAGCCGCAGAAATGGTTTTCCGTTATGAAGGTCAGACATGGAAATGTACTTTTGACCTGAGAGGTCAGCGTTATCAGTATCTGGAAAATGGTTCTGCCCAGAGACCCGGTGAATTTATAAATCTTCCTTCAGGATGTGCCAATATTCCTCCCTATCCGGGCATAGAAGGAGACAGAAGAGGTAAAAGTCAGACAGAAGGTGAAATACCTGCCATAATTAATGATGAACTTGTTATATATAAAATTAAAGAAAACCGTATAGTTGAAATAATCGGAGAAGGGCCTGCAGCTCAGAAAGAAAGAGACCATGTTCTTGACCCGGCACACCATGAAGTAGCCCTCATTACAAAACTCGGCCTGGGTGTAAATGACGAAGGACGTCCGAACGGAACCCATGTAGGTAATGAAAAAACCATGGGTATGCACTGGGGGTATGGCCCTCAGAAACATTTCCCAGATACCATATGGGCAGAACATCCCATAGCAATGGATATGGATTTTGTCTATCCCGATAATTCCAGAGAACCAATATTCAGAAGTAATTTCTATACAAGAAACCTTGGAGAATTATTTTAGGAGGTGAAGAGTGAAGAGTGAAGAGTGATAAGTGAGGGATTTACCCTTTACACTTCACGCTTCACACTTTACGGGTTATGTACTGGTCAGAAGAAAATCAGAAGCTACAGAATCAGAAACTTGAAGAAGTCATAAAAAGAATAGAAGAGAAAACTGCCCTGCAGCAATCCAGCCTTGCTATTTTTGATCTTGACGGAACTTTATTTGACAATCGTACAAGAACTCTTTTTATTCTCCGGGAGATTTCCGAACAGTTTGATATAGAATTGCCGGAACTATCGGCAGTTATGGAGAGATTTCATGATCATTCAGTTGTTGAATATGTTCCTGAAAATACCCTGAGGAGAATGGGAGTTAAAAGTGAAAAAGAGATAGCATTTATTGAAAAAGAATGGGCAAAGAGATTTTTTTCAGATGAATATCAGAAATTCGATCTCCCGTTAAATGGAGCCAAAGCCTATGTCACTAGGGCTCATAAAGCAGGAGCCACCATTATATATCTTACGGGAAGAGACGTAGGCCGTATGCTTGTCGGAACTACGGACTGTCTCAGGCTTTACGGATTCCCCGTAGGTATAGTGGGCACAATGATGCTCGTAAAAGATGATGTAACAGTGGAAGACGAAATCTTCAAAGGCGATGTAGTGGATTATTTAAAAAGACTGGGTGAGGTAGTGGCTGTTTTCGAAAACGAACCTATGAACAGCAATATTTTACATAAAGCCTTTCCTGATGCCCTGTCGTTTTTCGTCCTCACACAGCACAGGCCCGATGCGCCTGAACTGAATGAAGGCATATATAAATTACGGGATTTCAAGGTGAGGCAATTTTTTATTTAGTGAAAAGTGAA
>DAIOEN010000352.1:0-5176 GCA_036746235.1 Vulcanimicrobiota bacterium
ACCCTCAGTCTCGTCATCAATTTATTTGCATGATAGTTATTATAATTACCTGATGTGTCAGGCACTACATCATATACATCATATGGGGAGTCTGAAGTATAGTCATAAAATTTATAATCTATCTGGAAGTCGCTGTTGTCGTTGAATACATATCTTAAACCCAGACCGGGGATAAGCTGAGACCATTTTACATCTTTTCCTGTTTCATTTATTCCGCTGCATTTTACATATTCCACATAGCCCTGCACACTGAATTTATCAGTAATATCGTACGTTATACCGCCATTTAAAAAATAGTAGGAAATATCTACTCTGTAATCTTTTGTTTCATAATCACGGCTGAAATTGTGATAATCAAAATAGCCCCATGTATGAAATTTTTCAAAACCATATTTTCCTCCTACTTCAACAGTATATTCTTTCCCTTTTGCCGGATCGTTTACAGTAAAGAAATGATCCAGATTTCCGTAGATATTAGTTCCCATTGTATCTGCTACAGGATTGCCTGTAAGAAAATCATATTTCTGGAATGAGTCTTCATTGTCTGTAATTGCAGTAGGTTTTACCTGCTGAAAATATGTAAAATCTGTATATATAATTCCCGAATCTTTTTCTCCGAATTTCCAGTTCAGACCCAGATCTATTGATATTCTATTCGGTCTTGTTCTTGAAAATCTTCTTCCGTTACAGGCAAAGGTACCTTCTTTCCATCCCCATTCCTCATGATGAGAGCCATTGTCATTATATACTTTTTCCCAGTGTTCATGATAACCGAAAGGATCATAATTCGGTTCAATCCTGACGAATTCCCCGTAAAAACTTAAAGAAGAAAGTTTTACTTTTACTCCTCCATTCAAAAAGCTGCCTCTGTATCCGTTTTTACCATCAAGTAGATTCGAGTCAAATACTGTCTGATTGAATTCTCCGTAAATTTTTATTTTATCTTCCGGCCAGCTATAAGATCCTTTAAGACCGTAGTAAATTGTATCTTTGGGAGGATTTTTCAGGTTTTTATTAGTTCCTAGAGAAGGATTTGATGCATAATCTTCATAAAGTCTTAATAATGCTCCTTCTATATGAGCCTTCCCTTCAAGGAAATCGCTGCCTGCCCAGAAACCCTGAAGATAGTTATCATACTGGCCGGGCAGACTTTTACCGTAAAGCATAAGACTATAAACACCATCTCCGTTGTTATAAGGTACTGCCAGTTCATATCTGAATTTAACCGGTACTCCTGTTGTATCAGATGTTCTTAAAACATTCAAATTTCTTGCCATAAAGATTTCCATATCTATTTTTTTATAAAGGGTTCCACAAATATCTATGCCGTTCATTGGCATAATATCTTTTCCTCCATAACCGATATTATTTCTCAAACCGTAGAAAAGATTTCGGGAGACTTTTTTTACGTTATAATCTCCAAACTTACCGGTAAAATCCCAATCTCCGTCCGTATCAAACCAGAGTGTGGCAAGATCTGCCTGAAATTTATAAATACTTACTATCTGCCCTGATGAATTGTAGGAAGGAACAAGGCCCCATTGATCTATAAGTCCCTGTTCTCCGAAAGCACTGTATGCTGAAAAATCTCCTCCTCCTTTTATTTTATCCGTGATTTTTGCAGAAACTGTAAGATTGAGTTGAGACATAAGAGCAGACCCTTGAAATAACCGGCTACCACCGTTAGGGCCATTGTAGCGGTCTCTGTCAAATATAACGGATGGCCCGCGCTCAAAGTCCAGTTTCTCCGGAAAAGGGTTGCCGAAACTTTTTGTATTGTCAGCATCGGGAGAATAGCCCATCGTTACTGCAGTAGTGTTAAAGTTTCCGCTTATTTTTACTCTCTCAAGTTCCTTTACTCTTGATGTTATTTTTCCTATAGATTCTTCTATATTTGACACTCTTATTCCGAGTGAGTCCAGTTCCTTGTGAAATTCTTCAGTCAGCTTATTTATTGTTTCAAGATCATTCTTTGTTGCATAAACGGATAGATCGGGCATCTGCGGAACAGAAGCTTCTAACTGTTCTATTCGGGCAATTATTCTCGCTACAGCCATGGCCATTTCATATCTTGTTACAGGTCTGTCTCCCTTGAAATAACCGTCAGGATAACCTTCTACAAGTCCTTTCTCCTGAAGCATTTCTACAGCATCATAAGCCCAGTGATTCTGAGGTATGTCATTGAATGGATTGGCTGCCAGAGGAAGGGATAAACATAGTAAGATAATTACCACGAATATTATTTTATACATTTCTATAACCTCCTTATAATAATCTCTTGAATAAATAATTAGACAGATATAGTTTAAAACCTTTTTGTATTATAGTATTTCATAAATTACTGAGAAAATTAAACCTGAAACGCATAACCTAACCCCCAATTTTAACTGAAATATTAAAAAACTATAATTACTATTAATTTTTTTATAATATCGCCGATAATGTTACTGTAGTTGAAAAATACTCTGATTATAGGGAAGGGGAGACCAATATGATACAAAATATTAAAATCAGCTATAAACTTATTATCTGCTTCGTAATTCTGAATTTGATTTTATTTATTATCGGTTATATAGGTGCTATTAATATACAAAAAATTAATGACCGTTCTGTGAATTTATATGAGCATAGAACTGTGCCTATAAGAGAATCTGTAGAAATAATCCAGGCTTTTTTAAGAATTCGTATTAATATAAGGGATATGATAAGATTAAGCAGTGATCCTGAAATAATGGCAAAAAAAGAAAAAAGGGTAAAGGAACTCTATGAAACAGTCGAGAAAAGTATGGATGCCTATGAACAGGCTGTTCTGACAGAAGAGGAGAAAAAGGATTTACAGGACTTCAGGAACGGTTTTGAATTATACTATAAACAGGCAGAGATTATGATGGATTTAGCGAGACAGCAGAAAGTCAAAGAAGCCTATGGTGTTGTCGATGGAGATGCAGATAAAATAAATGAAGATGCCCAGGATGCTCTCAGAAAGATGGTGGAATATAATAAGGCTAAAGCTGCAGAAATGGCACAGAATAATAAAGATTTAATGAAAAAATCTGTTAATACAATGATCTTTTATGTTATATTCGGATTTCTGGCAGGTATTATTTTTACTATTATATTGATAAAAAATATTTCCGGTATAATTAATAGTTTATTAAATGAAACAAAATATCTTGCTACTTCTGTCAGAGATGGTAAGCTTAAAATAAGAGGAGATATTAATAAAATCGATTTCGAATTCAGGCCAATCGTAAAAGGAATTAATGAAATTATTGATATTCTGGAAGAGATTATGAGAAAAATAACTTCCAGCACGAATTCTTTTATTTCTGAGGCAGCTAATCTGAAGTCCATATCTACTATAATGTCCCGGAATGCAGATGAGTTGTCAAATCAGTCTAAAAGTGCTTCTTCCGGTGCGGAAGAAATATCCAGAAATATAGATAATATAGCTTCTGCTTCCGAGGAATTAAGTACAAATCTGACTGTTGTTGCCACATCCATGGAAGAAATGTCAAAAAGTATTCTGGAAATTGCAAAAAGCACCGAGGAATCTAAAGATATTGCCAGTAAAGCTTCCAACATAGTAAGTAAATCAAAAGCAAATACAGAGATTCTCGGAGAACATGCGAAAGAAATCAGTAAAGTAATAGATTTGATTACAGATATAGCAGAACAGACAAATTTACTGGCTCTGAACGCTACAATAGAAGCTGCCAGAGCAGGAGAAGCAGGGAAAGGATTTGCCGTAGTGGCAAATGAAGTAAAAGAGCTTGCAAAGCAAACAGGCACATCAGCAAGCAGCACGAGAACAAAGATTGACGCTATCTACGGAAGTATACAGAAGACAATGAAATTTATGGATGACGTATTCCAGGTTGTTCAGCAGATTAACGGTATAGCAACAATTATTTCCTCTTCCGTGGAAGAACAGAGTATTACCAGCAGAGAAATTACACAGAATATAAGTCAGGCAGCACTGGCGTCCAATGATGTATCGGAGAGCGTGAGTAAAGCATCCAGTACACTTAAAAATGTAACATATAATGTTATAGCTGCTTCAGAAGCTGCAGATAATACAGCCAATGAAGCAGGTAATACTAAAAAATCTTCGGAAAATTTATCTGACCTTTGCAGTAATTTAAATAAATTGTTAAGTCATTACAGTGAACAGTGACCAGTGACCAGTGAACAGTGACCGGTGAACAGTGACCGGTGAACAGTGACCGGTGAACCATACAGAGTTAAGGTAATGAAATATCTATAATATTACCTGTATTTTCACTAACATTCTCCAGAGAACAAACAGGCATATAAAGTATTCCGGCTGATTCTACAGATTTTGCTTCTTCCTTTAATATTATTCCCATTTCTTCAATATCTTTTGCAGGAATATATATGCAATCTTTGTATATAAAAGATTTTTTATAAAAAGATATGTCATTTACGAATATTGACGGGTAATAAAAATTTATATTTTTATCATTTCTTATCATTTTCAGGGAAAAATCTTTCATAAGATATTCCAATGGAATAAAAGCCTCTTTGCCTGTAACGGAATATCTGTAAATAATGCCTGCAAAGATTAATTCTTTTTTATTATAATCATGGATAAAATTTATACCTGTTTCTTCAGAAAAAAACCTGAGTGATATAAGTCCTGTATCATTTATTAATATAATTTTGTTTTCTGCTGGCTTGTGGTTAAAATAAATGGATTTTGTATCTTTTTTGCTATATTTTTCCGATATTAATTCATCAATAGCAAGGACTTTTAGCTTCACTTCTTTGAGTATTTCTGTCAGTGCTTCCGGTGTATCACTGCATGTATCGTGGAATGCTGCCACACCTCCTTTTAATGATTCATAATTAAATCTGTCTATAATCCAGGATTTTCCCAGATTACGCCAGTCCTCACTATCTATCTGCCAGAGAATAAGTTCTTTACCTGAATCGTAAATAAGTCGTTCCACTGAATCGTTATACTCACCCCAGGGAGGCCGGATATATTTAATGTCATAGTTATACCCCAGAGCATTATTTACTGCTTTTTCTGTCATAGCAAGCTCTTTTAATATTGTATCGTGATTTGATTTTTTCATATTTATATGGTTATATGTATGATTCCCGACAGTATGACCTTCTCTGACAATTCTTTTTATAATCTCCGGGTATG
>DAIOEN010000353.1:0-5165 GCA_036746235.1 Vulcanimicrobiota bacterium
GGCCACAGGCTTTTCGATGAAATTTATGTCCATAAAGAGGAAGCACAGTGGCTCAGAGAAGGTGTTCCTCTGCCCCTTGAGAAAATCAGAGAATATGTATCAGGGCCTGTTACAAAACCATTGCCGGAAGATTTTTGCATAGAAAATTATTTCCCTTATAAAGGAGAACCGGCACTGGTATTACATGATAATGATATTTTGACTGCCGGCTCCCGTGAAATAAAAATAATACATACTCCCGGCCATTCTCCGGGCCATATTTGTATTTACGAAGAAGAAAGAGGGTTTCTGTTTACGGGAGATCTCATATATAAAGGCACGCTGTTTGCTTTTTATCCTTCCACAGATCCTGAAGCATACTGGGAGTCGGTAGAAAAAATCTGTGCCATCCGAAAGATTGATAAGATTCTTCCGGGACACAATGATTTAAATATAGACAGACATTACCCTGAAGGAGTCAGGAAAGCTTTTATGGAATTAAAAGGAAGAGGTTTACTGAAACACGGCACAGGACTCCATGATTTCGGGAGTGTTAAAATCAGGTTTTAAAACAGGAGGATTATCTATGAAAATATTAACGTCTATCACACTCTTATATGTCTTTTTATTTACACTGTCAGGCACAACTTACGGAGCAGGTCTTGAAGACGTCCATTTTATTTACCCTGACGGCTGGATTGTAGGATGGAACGGAATAATTATCCACAGCAACGACGGAGGGCAAAGCTGGAAACCACAGAAAAGCGGAACCCTTCTGTATCTCAGAGGAGTTCATTTTACAGATAATAAAAACGGATGGATTGCAGGTTACAAAGGAATTATATTACACACATCTGACGGAGGCAACAACTGGGAAATTCAGAAGAGCGGCACATTGAATGATCTCTATGAAATTTATTTTCTGGATGTCAAAACAGGCTGGGCTGCAGGACAGAAAGGAACGATTGTACACACATCTGACGGAGGAAATACCTGGGAAGTTCAAAAAAGCGGCACATCTTCTGACATCAGAGGAATCTATTTTACGGACACCAATACAGGCTGGGCCGCAGGTGATAAAGGAACCATATTGCACACTTCCAGCGGAGGTTCTGACTGGACACTTCAAAAAAGTTCGTCATCGGAATATTTGAGAACAATCTATTTTCAAGACAGCCGGAACGGATGGGTCGGAGGTTTTAAAGGGGTAATTTTACATACCTCTGACGGAGGAAATACGTGGAAAGAACAAAAAAGCGATACAGTTACAGCTATAAGAGGGATTTATTTTGCAGATGGCAGATACGGCTGGGCTGTAGGAGACGAAGGAACCATATTACATACCTCTGACAGCGGTTATATATGGGGAAATCAGTACAGCAGCACTAACTGGATACTTAAAAGGATTTATTTTGCAGATACCGCCAGAGGATGGGCAGTAGGAGGGAACGGCATAATTCTGCACAGTTCTGACGGAGGCAATACATGGGATGACATGACACATGGCACGGCAGAATATCTGAGAGGAATCTATTTTTTAGACTATAATAACGGCTGGGCTGCAGGAGCAGGGGGAGAAATCTTTCATACCACCGACGGAGGTATTAACTGGAAAGAACAGAAAAGTCCCGTGCAGGCAGGTCTGAGAGGGGTACATTTTATAGATAAAAATAACGGATGAGCTGTAGGAGAAACTGTTCTCTGTACCGGTGACGGAGGAAATACCTGGAAAGAATTAAATAATAAAATATCAGGATATCTGAAAGGCGTATATTTTGTAGATAAAAATAACGGGTGGGCCAGCGGAAAAAACGGTTTAATTTTACGTACAGGCGACGGCGGACGTCACTGGGAAATACAGAAAAGTGATACAATGATGTGTCTCACAGGCATTTATTTCCTGGATCTTAAAACAGGATGGGCAGTAGGTAACAGCGGAATAATCCTGCATACGACAGACGGAGGATTTACCTGGGAAAAACAGAAGAACCCTACAATGATGTCTCTTCATGGAGTCCATTTCCTGAATCCAAAAACAGGATGGGCTGTGGGAGAATTCTGTACAATGCTGCATACTACCGACGGAGGCATTACATGGAACAGTGAGAAATTCGATTATCCCAGAGATTTTATAGATGATCTGACTGAAGTCCATTTTCTGAATGAAAAAGAAGGCTGGATTATAGGTAACTGCCAGAGTATTTTATTTACAAAAGACGGAGGAAAGACATGGGAACTTCACACATATTAAGGAAGTGTAACATATGAAGATTAACGAATTTAAACTGGAAAGATTTTTTGCAAAATATGAATTTACTGCTCCCTATCTCTTATGTTCTTCAGACTGCGAGTCATGGACTATAGAAGAATTACTGTCAATGGAAGAAGGCTCTGAAGAAGCATTTAAAAAGCTTCGCCTGGACTATACGGAATCCTCCGGCAGTCCTGTATTAAGAGAAGAAATTTCCCGGCTCTATAAACAAATAAAACCTCAGGACATAATTGTCTTTGCAGGCGCACAGGAAGGTATATTTATTTTCATGAATGTCCTTATGGAAAAAGGAGACCATATAATAGTTCAGTGGCCATGTTATCAATCTCTTTTTGAAATAGCCCATTCAATCGGATGTAAAGTGACGGAATGGAAGATGGACGGAAGGAATAACTGGGAACTTGATATTTCTTTTTTAAAGAAACATATCAGAAAAAATACAAAAGCCATTGTAATAAATTCTCCTCATAATCCTACAGGCTATGTCATTCCTGAGAAAAAACTCGGGGAAATTATAGAAATTGCATCGGAACATGACATATATATTTTCTCCGATGAAGTTTACAGATTTCTGGAATATGATGAAAAAGACAGATTTTTGTCGCTATGTGATTCATACGATAAAGGAGTTTCTCTCGGTGTCATGTCCAAAAGCTTCGGCCTTGCAGGCCTGAGGACGGGATGGATTGCAGTAAGGGATATACTTTTACGAAAAAAAATGGCGTGTTTTAAAGATTTCACTTCCATATGTAACAGTGCCCCCGGAGAATTTCTGTCAATCGCAGGATTAAAACATAAAGATATTCTGATAAAAAGAAATCTTCAAATCATAAAATATAATCTCCTGCTACTGGACAGTTTTTTCGACAGATACAATGATCTTTTCGGATGGATAAGACCCGGAGCAGGAGCCATTGCATTTCCTGAAATAAAATTTGATAGAAATATAGACGATTTTACTATGGATCTTCTGAAGAAAAAAGGGGTTTTACTTCTTCCGGGAACAAAATATGATTTTGGAGACAAACACTTCAGAATAGGTTTTGGCAGGAAAAATATGCCTCACGCACTTGAGTATATGGAAGAATATATTTCAGAGCATTTGAAAGGAGCATAAACATGTCGAAAACATTCACTTTTATCTTATTATGTGCCTTATTTTCTATGTTTTTTAATCTATTATTACCGGCACAGGCAGAAGAAATTTCTGAGAAGGGAGATTCTATGAAAAAAATATTGATTTTCGGCATAACAGGCACAGCCGGTACTGCTCTGGCAGAAGAATTAAGTAAAGACAGGCATTTTGAAATATACGGCACTTATTTCAAAGACACACCTTCTATTTCATATGCAAAATGCTATCAAATGGATATGGCAGATTTAGAAAGGGTTAATTTCATATTAGAAGACGTAAAACCCGATCTGGTAGTCTCGGCTCTGAGAGGAGATTTTGACAGGCAGCTGATTTTTCATAAACATGTAGCGGAATATCTCAAAAACACAGGAGGAATATTTTATTTTTGCTCAACTGCGAATGTTTTCGATAAAGATTCTACAAAACCTCATTATGAAAATGATGTCTGTGAATCAACAACAGACTACGGTCAGTTCAAGATAGAATGCGAAAAAAATCTCAGAGAAATACTGGGAGACAGGGCAGTTATATTGAGATTTTCCCAGATCTGGGGAAAAACATCTCCCAGGATGATTTCCCTGACGGAAAAACTTCAGAAAAATGAAGAAATCGAGATTTATGCAAATGCCTTCGTAAACAGAATTACGGACAGAATGGTTGCCGAAAAAATGGTTTATATTATACAAAAAGACATCAGAGGAATCTTTCATATAGGGACAGCAGATACGGTAAGTGAAAAAGATTTCATCAAAGAACTCATAGAGAAACTCGGCTACAAAGATATAAAACTGAAAGAGACCCAACTTCCGGGGGATAAATACTATCTGACGGTTCTGACAGACAGAGACTGGCCTGAAGATTTAATCTTTACAAGTGCCGATGTTATAAAAGAATTATCGGAACAGGTACAATAGTCTGAAAATCTGGAGGGAAGATGAAAAGAATGAATAAAATATTTTTGATACTGCTCATAACAGGTTTAACCATATGTTTCCATACATTTAAAGCTCAGGCTGTGGAACTGATTGAGTTTAAAGATTTTTTCAAAGACTACAGCGGAACCTTTGTTCTTTATTCTATATCTGAAGATGTATATGTTATTTATAATAAAGACAGAGCAGAGAAGAGACTTTCACCATGCTCGACTTTTAAAATATTCAATTCCCTTGTTGGACTTGAGGCAGGTGTCATAAAAGATGAAAAATTTGTTATAAAATGGGATAAAAAAACATATGACATTGAAAGCTGGAACAGGGATCACACACTGAAAAGCGCCATAGCAAATTCAGTTGTCTGGTATTACCAGGAATTGGCAAGGAGAGTCGGAGAAGAAAAGATGAAGGCCTTTATAGATAAAGTAAACTATGGTAATAAAGATATGTCAGGCGGTATAGATAAATTCTGGCTGAGAAATTCTCTGAAGATCTCTGCAATGGAAGAGGTGGGGTTTCTAAAAAAGCTGATATTATATGATCTTCCTTTTTCAAAAAGGAATATAGATATAGTGAAAAATATTATAATTCTCGATAAAAAAGATACATATATTTTGAGAGGAAAAACCGGTTCTGGAATGGAAAATGGAAAAGGTGTGCTGGGGTGGTTTGTAGGATATGTTGAAAGAGGGAATAAAACATATATTTTTGCAACAAATATCGAAGCGTCAGATAATGCATCGGGAATAAAAGCAAAGAAGATAACCCTGGAGATTCTGAAGAAATTAAAAATTATTTAAAGGGTTTATAATTTTTATCCCTTCAATCTCTCTGCCGGACTGCATAT
>DAIOEN010000354.1:0-5149 GCA_036746235.1 Vulcanimicrobiota bacterium
GTAATACCGGGAGATTTCAGCCCTGTAAGAAGCCATAAGCCCCGTGTATCACAGGAACTTGATGATATAGTAATGTGTGCTCTTTCTGTGAATGCTTCAGACAGATATCAAAGTGCCGCACATATGAAGAATGCCCTTGATAATATTGGTAAAGATGTTTCAGAACCGACTGTGCCATATAAGGTAAGTCAGTCAGATACTGTTCCTTATGAAGCAACTCCTGTGAAATCTGTTTCATTACCTGAGCCTGATCATTTGAAAACAATAAAAAAGGAAGAGATTTCCCATTATAATACAGTCTCTTCAGGCACTTATAAAGTTCCTGAAAAAAAGAAAGAAGGCAATAAATTCTTAATACCTGCAGTGATTGCTATTGTTCTTGTTTTCCTGGTAGGAGGAGTTCTTGCAAAAAATCACTACAATAATCCTGCCCGTTACCTTGCTATTGGAGATAAGGATTTTGGTGATAAACAGTATAGAACAGCAAAAGAGGCCTATGAGAAGGTATTAAAACTGGATGAAAAAAATATAAAAGCCCTTTTTGCCCTTGCAGATATTGCATTTGATAGCAATAAAAATCCTCTTTCTATTTCAGACCCGAACAGTGCCATAGACTATTATAAGAAAGCAGTGGAATGTGCTGTCCTTACGAAAGATAAGAAAAAAGCATCGGAAAAACTTTTAGAGTTATATATGGATAAAAAAGATTATAATTCTTCGAAAGAAATACTCGATAAACTGGCAGAAAATAAAGATATAAAAGTAGAAGAATATATAGAAACGGGAAATTACTTTTTGAAGGCAGAGAAATGGGAACTTGCTTCAGAGTGTTTTAGTCAGGTTTTAAAGAAAAAACCTGAAAATTCTGATGCTTTAAAATCTCTGAGCAGAGCTTTTATGAAAATTGGAGATTATGGAAAAGCCCTGGAGCAGAATAAAAAACTCATGTCTCTGAATAAGTCTGATAAGAGTGCAACTATAGATTGTGCTATCTGTTATTATAATCTTGGCAATTATAAATCTGCAATTGACTCTTTTAAGAAAGCAGAAAAATTAAATCCTTCAACAGAGGAGAAAAAATTAATTAAAGAGAAGAGCTTTGACTGTTATATTAAATCAGGCAAAGATTACATGGGTAAAAAGAATTATAAAGAGGCAAAGTTATGTTTTGAGCAGGCACAGGGAATAAATAAAAGCAATCACGATGTAAAATCATCTCTTGCCACATGTTATATAAATCTTGGAAAAACTCTTTATGAAGGAAAGGATTATACTGAATCTGAGAAGTATTTTCAGCAGGTTAAATCCCTGGGGGCAGGAGGGCAGGCAGAAAAAGATGCAGTTTATTATATAGGAGAAATACAGAAGGTTACAGGAGCGACTGTAACTACAGTGACCGGTACAGATAATTATTCCGATACGACTTACTACAATAGTGGCGGAGGAAATAGCGGAGGTAACAGCGATACTTCATCAAGTAATACATCATCAGGAAACCAGGGCGGCGGCGGCGATTACAGTGATGTTAAAGGAGGCGGAGGTTATGATGATGTCAAGGGAGGTGGTAATTAGTATTCCAGCAATTTTTATAACTCTGGATTCAAAATATCCATAAAAATCCGTGAAATCCCTTAATCCGTTCACTCCGTGATTCAGATATTAATTATTTCTCCGAAGAGATCATATTCCTTGGCAGATGTAATTTTAGCTTTAACTATATCCCCCGGCTTTACATCAGAAGGAAGAAGATAAATAGCTCCGTCTATATCGGGAGTATCTCTTCTGGTTCTGCCATGGATTTTATATTTGCCTTTATTGGAAATATTTTCTATTATTACTTCCTGTACGGAGCCAATGAGGGATTTATTTTTCTTCAGAGAAATCTTTTTCTGAAGTGTCATAATGCGGTGGAGTCTTTCCTGTTTTACCTTTTTGCTTACATGGCCTTTAAGTTTTTCTGCTTCTGTTCCTTCTTCTTTTGAATATTCAAAGGCACCGAGCCTGTCAAATTCTGCTTTCTCTACAAAATCCATAAGACTTTCGAAATGTTCGTCTCTTTCTCCGGGAAAGCCGACAATGAGGGCAGTTCTCAGTGTTACATCAGGAATTTTCTCTTTTATTTTTTTTATTACATTCAGGTAATCTTCTTTATTTCCTTTTCTTCCCATTGCTTTAAGTATTTTATGTTCACAGTGCTGAAGGGGTAAATCAATGTACTTACATATTTTTTCAGAGTTTTTTATGAGTTCCAGCAACTCATCTGATATGGAATTCGGGTAAAGATAAAGAATTCTTATCCATCTGATACCTTCTATTTGTTCTATTTCTTTCAGAAGTGTTACAAGCTGTGGCTTTTCAGGCAGATCATAACCGTACTGAGTGGGATCCTGTGCTATGATGATAATTTCTTTAACACCCTGGCCGGCAAGACTGCGGGCTTCTTCCACTATATCCTTAACGGGTCTGCTTCTGTAAGGGCCTCTTAACTGTGGTATAATACAGAAGCTGCATTTATGGCTGCACCCTTCGCCTATTTTCAGATAGGCATAATAAAAGGGGGTGGATACGAGTCTTGGCATCTCAGAGCGCCAGATATATTCGGGGTCAGATACAAGCTCTATCGTTTCATGTTCTTTCAGATCATGTAAAACCTCTGTAATGCGGTGAAATTCACCTGTACCTATAAAGGCATCCACTTCAGGTATTTCTTTTTTCATGTCTTTTGAATATCTCTGTGCCATACAGCCTGTAACTATAAGAGCTTTACAGGAACCGGTTTCTTTATTTAAAGCCATTTCCAGTATAGTTTCTATAGATTCTTCTTTTGCACTTTCAATAAAACCGCAGGTGTTTACTATAATTACCTCTGCATCTTTCTCGGAACATGTAATTTCATGGCCTTCCTGTGCGAGCAATGCGCGCATAATTTCAGAATCCACCAGATTTTTTGGACATCCTAGACTTACAAAAAAACATTTCATAAACTTATTACCTCAGGAATAAAGATGTGTATTAAGGATGCAGAGGGCGAACACAGTGGTTCGCCCCTACTTTTCACTTTTCACTTCTCACTTTTCACTCTTATTCATCTCTCAAAATACTCATCATAGTAAAAGCACCTGCATCGTTTTTATCCAGTGCAAGGACCTTATGAAAATGTATTGACGCTTCTTCAAACTGTCCCAGTTTGTAATAAACTATACCTATATTGTAATGAGCTTCCATGTGGTTCGGGTCAAACTGGATTGCTTTTTCGAATTCATTCGGCGCCTGTTCTATGAATTTTATATTATCACAGAGTGATATGCCCAGAGCGAAGTGCATATCTGCTTCTTTCGGATTGTAGTTAACAATTTTTTCCGGTTCAGGAGGTTTATAAAAGATGGACTTTATCCTGTCCAGCAGAGAACTGGATTCCTTGAAGGTAGGTTTACCTTCCTGCAGGAGATCTGTAGAGACTTTTTTGGTATTTTTTCCATGCATTTTCCTGATTCTTCTGAGATGAAAATGAGGAGACATATCATATTCTTTCCTTTTGGAAGGATTATTTAATATGTTATATGCCTCTGTAACTTCTTTTAATTTTCTTTCAGCCCACTGCTTTGACCCGGGATTTACCTCCGGATTGTACATCCTGGTTTTTTTGCGGTAAGCTTTCTCTATTTCATTTTCAGAAGATAAAGGGGGTATAGCTAAAACTTTATAAGGATCTCTTTCCATATTCTAACTCTCCGGCAGGATTACGCTAATTTTTTTTTGATTTCCTTTTCCATGTCTGTTAATTTTTTATTTTCAGGAACTCTTTTCAGTGCTCTGGATGTATATTCCAGGGCTTCGTTAAAGGATTTTTTTCTGTAGCAAATTTTTGCCATATTAAAATTTGCTTCACTGTAATCAGGGTTGATTTCGAGGGCTTTTTTATATTCTTCTATTGCCTGTTCTTCTTTACCGATTTTTTCCAGAGCGAACCCTTTATGCCTGTGTATATCAGCATAATCAAATTTAACTTTTGTATTCAATACAACAGTAAACTGTTCAATAGCTTCATTGTAAAATCCTTCATCACTGTAAAGTTCTCCGAGACACCTGCATGCATCTATATACCCGGGATTTATGGCTATAGCTTTTTTATATTCAGCAATAGCTTTGCCATGAGAACCTTTTGCTTCATATGCTCTGGCAAGTTTAAAATGCACATCTGCCCATTCGGGGTGAACCTCTGCAATTGCACTGCAGGCTTCTATCGCCTGGTCTACAAGATTATTTATCTCAAATACATAAGAAAATCTCAATAAATTATTTACTTCTTCATCTGTAAGAAGTTTTTCTGCAGATTCATCATCTGTTTTTAGAGACATGCCACATTGAAAACAATACTTATAATTATTTTCATTTTCTGTTTTACAAGCTGAACAGGTCAAATCTATACACCTCTCTGCCGGATATCAGTCTTTTTTATGCCTGAAACCCGTAAAATATATATCACCTGATTTAATTTCTATAAAGTCCTGTAAAATTCCTTTAATTTTTTGCACCACATTCGGGACAAAATTTTACGGAAGGAGATATTTCCGCTTTGCATCGGGAACATACTTTTTTTACACCTGTTTTTGCTCCGCAACTGGGACAGAATTTTGCTTTTCCTGTGGGAGCGTTACATGCAGGACATGTTACCTGCATATCAATATCTATGTCTTCGTCTGTCACATAGGTTCTGCTTCTTACTTTTTCATGAGCCTGTTCTATAGCAGCCTGTCTTTTTGCAGATTCTATTTCCTGTTCTAAAAAGGGGGCACAGTGTGTGCATAGCCCCTGAGCAGGGTTCCAGCATCTGTCACAGAAGTAATTTGCACATCTCGAACATCGGTGAAAATGCTTTTTTGCTTCTTCTACTGCTTCTAAAAAAGCACTGTCTTTAGCTCTTTCCCATGAAGCAGAATGAACCCTCTGGGCCAGACTGCTTGCCTGATGAAAAAAACCTCCGAACAGACTTTCTCCCATATCAAGTAAAGTGTTTAATGTTCCTATACCAAAGGTCTTAAATTCTGTCATAAAACCGTCATGACATTTTTCACAGAAAAATTCAAATCTGAAGCCTTTATCTGTACAGTGATCTGTATGATTGCTCGTAAATGGAATATGTTGCATA
>DAIOEN010000355.1:0-5109 GCA_036746235.1 Vulcanimicrobiota bacterium
GAAGCACCTCCTGCAACACCGCCTATTATTACTATTTTTAGTTGATTCATTATTTATATCCTCCTTTTTTTCAGTGACCAGTTATAAGTTATCAGTTACCATAAATTTATAGTTTAAACAACTGGTCACTGGTCACTGGTCACTGGTCACTGTTCAAGTGGAGATACATAATCTCCCTTTTCTTTCTGTAAAACTAAAAGTCTTTCTCTTTCTTCTTCCAGTATTTTAAGAAGAACAGGAGGGGTATCAGACACATCATGTTTATAGATTTTTTCCATCCTGTCAAGTTTTGCAAGCAGATTGGGAATTCTTATGGTAAATTGTTCTTTATAATCTTCTACAGTATAATCCTTATGAAGAACTTCGCTAAAGAGGCTCTTTAAATCTTCATAGAATGGGATGTATCCGCACGGAGTTTTTATGGCTTTAACATCTCCCCTGGCACGGAGTTCCATCCATTTTACCCATACCCTCTTATCATCCATGGTGTTTAAATATTTACCTTCTTTATTCTTTAAGAAATAATTCACATAGAACACAGGAGGGGGATTTTTCGCTTTTTCCCCGAATACAAGGTTATTCTTTATATATTCTCCAATACTATAAGAAAGGAATTCAATATTGGACATTAAATTATATTTCCTTACTCCTTCTTTACCTATTGTAGCAGACGTTGTTTCTGACTCAACCATGGCACCTTTTGTTATTATGCCATGATACCAGTCAAAAGACTGACACACAGGGACAGATGTATCAGAGTCTCTTCCTCCGTAAATAAATCCGCTTACAGGGACTCCTTTCGGTTCATCTATATTCCTGTCAAGATTATCAAGTCTGTAAAGTGATACAGTATATCTGGCATTACTGTGAGAAAGAGGGATATCTTTCCCGTCTTTATCTTTTTTTCCTTTATACCATTCGCCTGAATGATTAACACCTTTCTCCGGTATTTCTCTTCCATCTCCCTGCCACCGGGGGTTATTATGTTCATCTATAAGAATATTGGAAAATATTGCTTCACCTTCCGTATTGAGAACTTTCCATATAAGAGGGTCATCGGTCGGATTTACATCTTTTATTATGCCGAAAATACCTTTTTCTACATTTACCGCTCTTACTTCGCCATCTATTATACGAAGATAGGAAATATCATCGCCAAGGATATTTTCTCCCGGCAACATAGCTGTAGAGGTTTTTCCGCATGCACTGGGGAAAGCACCTGTAAAATAGGTTATCCTTCCTCCCGGGCCGTTAACTCCCATAAGGAGCATATGTTCTGTAAGCCAGTCTTCTTTAGCTGCTTTATTTATGGCAAGCCTCATGGCAAGTTTCTTTAAACCGATTGTATTTCCGCCATACTGAGTATTCGAACTGAATACTATATTATCTGTAAGATCTATATAAACTCTTCTTTTATCCAGATTTTTTGAGACACTGTTGTCCAGTTCTCCCGCACTGTGGACAAATTTAAAAAAGTCTGAGCTTCCGCCAAGTTTTTTAAACTGTTCATATCCGCCTCTGTACAATAGGTCTTCACTGTGTGCAACATAAGCGGAATCTGTTATCTGAACTGCTGATATGGAAAAAGGAGAGTTTACAGGGCCGAGACAGAAAAGCCTTATATATACCTCGCGGCCTTTCATTATATCTGTCAGTATATCATGAATTTCAAGAAGTCCTTTATCTCTATCTGAAGCCTCTATATGGGGGCCGAAATCCACTCCTGCCGGGAGAAGATAACGGGTATTTTTTATATCTCTCCCCTGATCATAATAATTGTCGTAGTGAACTGTCTGTCCATTGAGCCCTATTTTCCTCTCTTCTTTATTTAATATTGCCGATTCCCTTATGTAATTTACATCTTCAGGGGAATCATTGCAGACAAATACTCTGTCAGGGTTGCAGAGAGTTACATATTTCTCTACAAATTGCATCAAATGATCGTTCTTTAATTCTAAAAGTTTATTAAAATTTTTCTCACCAATTCTGTTTTTAAAATCCATAGTTTCTACTTCCTTTCTATATCAGTTACCAGTTATCAGTTATCAGTTACCAGTTATCAGTTTTAATACTATATAATATTATTGCTCACTGCTCAATGTAACCACTGGTCACTGGTCACTGGTCACTGCTCACTGTGATGATATATTCACTATTCATTACTTTATACCTGCCTGAATATAATTTATAAAAAACTTACAGGCATTTCTTATATAGACATAAAGATAAAAAACGTTTATAATAAAAAAAATCGGTCTGAGACACTTATTCCATCGCGTAATGCGTCACGATGCAAAAGGATAATCTATGAATACTGACAATATGGAGTTAGAACTATACGAAGATCTTGCCGGCGAAGTTATCGCCATATTTTCTCTTATGGTAAGACAGAAAAAACAGGTGAATGCAGAAAACCTGGCAGAAATCTTCAAGCATAACAGAAAAGTTTCCCAGTTAATCCAGCTTTCTCAGAAAAAACTGGATATGAATAAATATAAAAGTGATGAATCTTCTGAGAAACATATAGAAGAAATCGAGAAATTAAGAAAGTCTCTTCGGGAAACAAAACTTGAAATAGACAGAATAGAAGAAGAGGGCAATAAAAAAATAGAAACATGTCTTTCTGTTATAAGAACTATTTCCATTATGGCAAAAACACCGGAAGAAACAATCAGTAACAGCATAATAAAGAAAATTACCGAGAATCTCAAATCCTCGGGAGATATGAATAGAGAACTTGTAGAGAACCATCTGAGAGAACTGAGAGAAGAAATAGTAAAATCAGACATGAACGGGAAAGTAAAAGAGGATAAACCAAAAGAAACCAGGAAAAAATCTCTTTTTGCAGGTATATTTAAAACAGATAAACAGAATAGTGATAATACGAATGAAGAAGATATAAAAAACTCAATAAAGGAACTTCTCTCCACTGTTATACTTCGCCTGGAAATAAAAAACGCCGAAGGATTCAATCAGAAAATTCAGCAGATCATTAAAAGGATAAAAAAAGAAGATCTTTCTTCATCTATGGAAAGAATAACTTCAGATATATGTGAACTTATAGGGGAATTCAGGGAAAAAACGGAAGAAGAAAAAAATAATCTCTATAAGGTAATGGAGGAAATAGTAACAAGGCTCATAGATACGGAAAAAGAAATGATTTTCTCCTTTTCCGGCAATCAGAGTGAAGCAGATAAGCATAACAGGGAATTTCATGAGAGTTTTGAACAGGATGTAACAGGTATTGAAAAGAGTTTTGAAAAAACCTCTGTAGAAGAAATAAGAAATCTGGTATTCGGGAAATTAAATAATATAAAAACGTCACTTAAAAAGAAAAAAGAGATAGACCAAAAACTTCATGATGATGCTATGAGTTATATTTCCAGATTGCAGGATGATCTGAAAAAGAATGAAACAGATATAAAAAAGATACAGGACATGGCAGAATTAGACAGTCTTACAGGCATATATAACAGAGGAGCTTTTCAGCAGAAATTAAAACACGAATATAATAAATTTAAAGAAAGTAAAGCACCATGTTCTCTTATAGTTTTTGATATTGACACCTTTAAAAAGATAAACGAACTTTATACTTATGATAACGGTGATCGTATACTTCAAACGATTGCGAAATTGCTCAAAGAGAGAATACCGGAAAAATATATTTTCGCCCGCTACGGAGGAGGAGAATTTATAATGATCCTTCCCGGCATAGAACTGGAACAGGCAAAACAGACTGCGGAAAAGACAAGGAAACTCATTACAGATATAGATTTTTACCACAGGGAACAGAAGGTTCCGGTAACTGTCTCGGCGGGAGTTGTAGAATTTCAGGAAAAACTTAACAGTCTCCAGATATTGCAGAAAGCTCATGAAGCGATGAAATCAGCCAAGAAAAAAGGAGGAAATCAGATCAGTTAGCAGTGACCAGTGACCAGTTATCAGTTATCAGTTACCAGTTATCAGTTACCGGTTACCAGTTTTAATACTATATAATGTTATTGCTCACTGGTCACTGGTCACTGGTCACTGTAACCACTGGTCACTGATAATCGCTCACAGTTCCGACGCTTTTTCTATATCTACAATTTTTATTCCGTCAATATATTCTTTTACCTCATATTTAGTAATAAAGGTTATTTTCTTTATAATTTCAGCCATTCTCTGGGACTGGTTTTCAATTCTTTTAAATTGTTTGTAATTTGGATGATCTTCCTGGTGTTTTGCCATTAACAACTGTGATGTCATAAGAATTGCTGCCAGAGGCTGATTTAATTCATGAGCGGTGGCACCGGCCATTTCAACAACACCTTTGAGCAATGACTGTTTCTCTACTTCTTTTCTTAAATAAACAGTATAAAGATGGGTTTTTACTCTGGCAATAAGTTCTTCTTTAGGGAATGGTTTTATAATATAATCCACACAGCCACATTTGAAGCCTTTTATCATATCATCTGTTTTACTTCTTTCGCTTATAAATATAACAGGGATATGACGGGTTTCATCATTTTCTTTAAGTTTCATAGAAAGAGAAAAACCATCCATACCGGGGAGATCAGTGTCAAGTAAAATAAGATCAGCCATATAATCCTGCAACTTCAGAAGAACTGTCTCTCCGTCAGGCACAGAGAAAACCTCATAACCTTCTTTCCTGAGAGTTTTCTTTAAAACAGTTGAAGACATGGCATCTACTACCATGATCTTCATTTTACTGAGATCTATCTCTGTTATATCATATGTTTTAAGTGACATACCATTAACCTCGCATCACATATCACGCGTTACTCATCACGTCCCTAACATGATGTCCAGCTGAAAGCGACCTGATCTTTATGTTCCGGGCACTGAGTAATGATAGCACAGCCACCTTCTCCAAAGCTGTAAGGAATACTATCTTCAGAATCGATCTGAAATACAAGTCTCATTTCTCTTTCACAGACAGGGCAGAACGGATATTCTACTGTCTGTATCCAGTAAGGCCATCCACCAAGTTTGTCTCCCAGTGACGGTGATACAAGACCATACATATATTCCTCTTCTTGCTCATTCAGCTCAATATGTTCTTCTTTAATTATCTTCTCCATTTCATCAAAACCCGGAAATTCACTT
>DAIOEN010000356.1:0-5083 GCA_036746235.1 Vulcanimicrobiota bacterium
TATATCTCTCAATGGCCGTAAAATGCACATAAATTTGGTAAAACACGAAGGTATAATCTACAGTAAAATTGACAATTTTATCGCACTCTTTGGCTGTTCCTGCAGTTATGATGAAAGCCGGCAGGTTATAAAGGTAAATGATGCCGAACTTCCAATCTATTGCACGGGGTATGGTTCTGAAAACGGAAAAACTATCGTCTATTTACCTGTCCTTCAGACTCTTAATCTATTGAATATAAGGTATATCTATAATGATCTTTACGATAAAGAAAGACTTTCTATAAGAACAGATGAATTCATAGATTACAGAGGTGTTTCTGACTACCAGAATGTCATAGCCTACGGCGGAGGTTATGGAGGTTACGGTGGCTATGGAGGGTACGGTGGCGGCGGTTACGGTGCTGTAACATCTGTGCCGGATCTTGCAGCTATAAACAATTATGACACAAGAGTACTCGGTCTCGGACTGAGACCCATGTATTTTAATACAGGATGGTGTGGCGGAAGTATATATGGTTCCTGCGGTTCTTCCATATACAGCCCCGGTATGTATTCCTCCGGCTGTTACGGATGGTAAATTTATAAAAAATGAGCAGTGACGATAATGTCTTATAGTCACTGCTCATTTTAAGTAAAAATATCTATTTCTTTAACAGCACAACAAAAATCTTCTTCTCATTTACATCCAGTTCTGTTCCCTCTTTTATATCTTCGCAGTCTTTCAATTCCACACAGAGGGTTTCAGTCCTGATATAATCGGAGAAAGCATTAATAGTATTCTTAAGTCCTTCGTCGGTCTTAAAGGAAATCTCTATCCTGTCATCTACTTCAAAATTCATTTCCTTTCGAAGGTTCTGAATTTTCCTTACAAATTCCCTTGCTTCCCCTTCTCTGATGAGCTCTTCCGTAAGAGTTGTATCTATGGCGACACAGACATCTCCCTCTTCTGCCATAGAGAGATTTTCCCTGGGCTTTCTTACAAGTTCTATATCTTCTTTTTCCATATTTACAGCAGAACCATCGGGAAGAGTCAGGGTAAAAGTATCATGTCCCATGATCTTCTCTTTAATTTCCTCAGAAGAAATTTTCTCAAGAGCTTCTTTAATCTTCGGCACATCTTTTCTGTATTTTTTCCCGACAACCTTGAAATCAGGTTTTACTTCATAAGAGAAAAGACCTTCCGAGTCAGATGCCCATGTTACTTCTTTTATATTTAACTCTTCAGTGATCTGCTCCACCAGAGTCGAAAGTCCTTCAGTAGCAGAAGCATTTTTTATGATAACCTTGAGTTCTCTCAGAGGCTGCCTTACTTTAAGAGATGCCTGATTTCTTGCATAACGGCCGAGACTTACTACCTGCTGAACTATTCTCATATTCTCTATAAGTTTCTCATCAATAAGCTTTTCGTCTGCCTCAGGGTATGTTGTAAGATGAATACTTTCCGGCGCAGAAGGAATGGCTTTTCTCACAAGATTCTGATATATATATTCCGTAAGGAAAGGTAAGGCAGGCGCAAGTAATCTTATGATTGTAGTGAGAACTTCATAAAGGGTAAAATAAGCAGAACTTTTATCTTTATCATTTTCACTCTTCCAGAATCTCTTTCTTGAACGCCTTATATACCAGTTTGATAAGTCATCAATCAGTTCGTCAACAAGTTTCATAAGATAGAGCACATTATATTTATCCAGATTTTCCCTGCCCTTCTGTATGACAAAATTCAATTTTCCTATCATCCATCTGTCCAGGAGAGATCTTTCTGCTACAGGCAATGGGGTTGTATCAGGATTAAAATTATCCAGTTCTGCATAGGTAATGAAAAAACTGTATGAATTCCAGAGAGTGAGCAATTTTCTTTTAACTTCTTCTCCGAAGCCATAGCCAAAATTCAGATTGTTAAAAGGATTATGAGAGGCAAAGATATAGCGCATAACATCTGCACCCATTATTTCTGCAGCCTCATCAAACCATATGGCATTTCCCTGGCTCTTATGCATATCCTGGCCTTTTTCATCTTTTACCAGGGCATGACCGAGAATGGTCTGAAAAGGTTCACGATTTTCCATAACAGTGCTCATGGCAAGAAGTGAATAAAACCAGTTTCTGAACTGTCCGGGGAAACATTCTGTAATAAACTCTGCAGGGAACCATTTTTCCCAGTAAGCTCTGTCTGTATCGTAATGCATTGTAGAATAGGGCACTATTCCTGCATCAAGCCATGGATTTCCCACGTCTTTTATACGGGAAGCCAGAGAGCCGCATTTTTCGCATTTTATCTTTATTGCATCTACCCAGGGTCTGTGAGGGCTGTTTCCTTCAAATTCACTCCAGCCTTCCACAGCTTTTTCTTTCAGTTCGTCATAACCGCCTATAACATGAAAGTGGCCGCAATTACAGAAAAATATAGGAAGTGCAAGACCCCAGTAACGTTTTTTGGATATACACCAGTCATGCATATTTTTCAGCCAGTCCAGTTCCTGGTTAAGGCCGAATTCCGGAAGCCATGTAATCTTTTTTGTTACATCCATTATTTTATAGCGTAATTCATCCATACGGATAAACCATTCGTCTACAAGGCGGAACACAAGTTCTTCACTGCATCTCCAGCATACAGGATAACGATGGGTATAGTCTTCGAGTTTATATAAAATTCCCTTCTGTTTTAAATGTTCAAATACAAATGGCGCTGCTTCTGCTGCTCCTTTACCTGTAAGGAAATCAAAACCGTCAACAAAGAGACCGCATTCATCAAGAGGTGCTATAACAGAAAGAGAAAATTCTTTTCTCAGGGAAAAATCTTCTTTACCGCAGCCGGGAGCAATATGAACTATACCGGTTCCTTCTTTTTCAGTTATTTCATCCCATGTTATAACCTTATGAACAACACCTTTCTGTGCAGGTAATTCGTCAAAAGGACCTTTATATTTCAGGCCAAGCAGTTCTTTACCTTTAAAACGTTCTACTATTTCATAAGAACCGACGAGTTCTCCCACTTTACTTTCTATAAGATATAAATATTCATCACCCTGTTTTACTTTTACATAATCAAGGGAAGGATGGACTGCTGCTGCGGTATTTGAGCTTAAAGTCCAGGGAGTCGTTGTCCATACGAGAAGCGATTCATGAGCTTTTTCCAGCAGGGGAAATTTCAAAAATACGCTCTTATGGGTCAGTTCTTTGTATCCTTCCGTTACGATTTCATGTTCCGACAGGGCAGTTCCGCACCGGGGGCACCAGGGCATAACGTCTGTTCCCCTGTAAACCCATCCGTGATTATGACACTTCTTTAGAAAATGCCATATAGTATAATTATTTTCATCGGTCATGGTGTAATAGGAATTATTCCAGTCCATCCAGTAACCGAGTCTGATTGACTGTTCGGTCTGTTTCTGAGAGTATTTTCTTACTCTTTCCTTGCATTTCTCGACAAATTTACCGAGTCCGTAGTTTTCTATATCTCTTTTGGATTTAAAGCCGAGTTCTTTTTCTACTTCTACTTCCACCCACAGACCCTGGCAGTCGAAACCATTCTGATATCTTTGCTGATAGCCCTGCATGGCTTTATATCGCTGGTATATATCTTTATAAGTTCTACCCCAGGCATGATGGACACCCATGGGGTTATTGGCAGTTATCGGGCCGTCAAGAAATGAAAAACGTTTCTTTTCATCGGAATTTTTCTTTCTGAGTTTATCAAAAATTTTCTCTTTTTCCCAGAAATCAAGCATTTTGTGCTCCATAGACACAAAATCAAGGTCTCCTACTTTATCAAACATGCAAAAATCCTCCCGGTTGGTAATTAGTGAGTAGTGAATAGTGAGCAGTGAATAGTGAAAAATCCTATCCCCTCACTGTTCACTTTAATAATTTGTTAATTATAAGTTCTGAAGTAATTATTGTCAATAAGATAGTGTTTTTTTACGGCACGTAGATTCACTGGAGATTGTAATTGATCAGGGTGATGGGTGTTGGGTGTTGGGTGTTCTTAACCCGAAACCCGAAACCAGAAAGCTGCACTTCCCCACCCATCACGCGTCACGCGTTACGCATTACGCTCCTAAAGAGGCATAGAAAAATAAAATTTACTGCCCTTTCCCGGTGCACTGTTTACCCAGATTTTTCCCCCATGGGCTTCTACTGCCAGTTTACAGAAGGTAAGTCCGAGTCCTCTGGAACTGCTCATAGATTTCTGCTTTTCGTCTGCCTGGAAAAATTTATCAAAAATTTTCTGCTGATATTCTTCCGGTATACCTATACCTTTATCTTCAATGCAGAATACAATTTCTGTTTTATCTTCGTTTAAACAGGTCATTATTTTGATATTTTTATTTCTCGGTGAATGACTTATAGCGTTGCTCACAAGATTTGCAATAACCCTGTAAAGGAGATCCCTGTCTGCCATAAAGCCCGGCGAAGTCTCTAAAAGAGTTATTATCTTTTTATTGTCTACATCAAGAAGGGGCTTAAACTCGTCTGAGATCTTTGCTATAAGTTCTCCGATATTTATTTCTATTTTCTGAAGCCTGAGTTCCTTTTCCTCCATTTTACCTATATCCAGTAAATTAAGTATCATTCTCATAAGATTTTTACAGCTTACGGAAATCATGTTAAGAGCCATCAATTGTTCTTCATTATACGCTTCATCTTCAAGGAACAGTAAATCCACATATCCTGTTATGCCTGTGAGAGGATTCTTCAGGTCATGGACAATCATCTGAGTGAGGCTGTTTTTCATTTCTTCAAGTTCTCTGAGCCTTGTATTTTTCTCTTCCAGCTCCAGAACCTGATTTTTTACAAGACTGTAAAGTCTGGCATTTTTAAGTGCCACTCCTATCTGATCACCTATGGCATCAAGAAGTTTCATATCATCATCGGAGAAAGCGTCAGGTCTGCTGCTGCCTATACTCATTATCCCTACAACTTCTCTTTCTGATTTCAAAGGGACATTTACAATAGATAATAAACTGCCTTTAAGAACAAGGGCATCTGTAAGAGGAGACGAAGGACCTTCATGAGCTTTTACTGTCCTGCCGAGTATATAGGCCCTGCCATGACTTCCTGTCTCAAGTCTCGGTGAGGTCTG
>DAIOEN010000357.1:0-5077 GCA_036746235.1 Vulcanimicrobiota bacterium
TGTTTCATGCCCAGTTTCTCCATTACCCGGCCAGATGCCGGATTCCTGGAAAGATATGAGGCATGGACTCGAACAAGACCGAGTTCCGAGAAGGCGAACTTCAGCATGGCTTTCCCCGCCTCTGTGCAGAAACCCATGTTCCAGTAAGGTTTACCGAGCCAGTAACCCAGTTCAGCCTGATGTTTCACTGTCATACCCATCAGACTGATGGCTCCCATAAGAGAGCCTTCCTCTTTACCGGTTACTGCAAAGGTCACACCGTGGCCCCGTAAAAAGTAATCCTGATGTCCGGAAATCCATTTCTCAGCCATTCCGTCTCTGTAAGGATGGGGTATGTTGAGTGTCGTATCGGCAATGGCTCTGTTACCGGCAAGACGCTGAACCTCCCCCGCGTCGTCAGGAACGAAGGGGCGGAGTATCAACCGTTCACTTTCTATTGTCGGGATGTCCTGTACTGGTTCCGGTTCCTTATCGGACGGAACGGAGAGCCGGTGCAACCGATCCCATTCATCTCTCATTATAATCTGATTATCAATAATGTGATCGGTAAACAGAATTCCCTCTAAATGATCTATTTCATGCTGAAAAAGTTCCGATAAATCGCCGGTAAATTCTTCACACAGGGGCTCCTGATTTTCATTCATATATTTTACGGTAATAACTCTATGGCGAAGAGTCCTTCCGAAGAAAGCCAGATCCGCGCTGAAGCAGCTATCCCATACTTCAAATGTTTCACGGCTTTTTTTGATAATCTGCGGATTGATCATGGTAATCTGCTTCTCTTCTGTTTCCATATAGATTATTCTTTTGAGATAACCTATTTGAACTCCAGCTATTGCTCTGCCAATCTTTTTTTCTTTCTGAATATAATAAAGGGTATCCCTTAAATCCAGAATATACTGTTCTACAGGATCTTTTGCGAAATCAACGGGAACGGATTTTTTCCTGAGCATTTCATTTCCGATCATAATAACTTCTTTTTGTGACATTTCTGACTCCTTTCATCTTACCAGGCATAAATCTCTTTAATTTTAGACTCTCCTTTCCAGAGAGTCAAGAGAACGTACAGAGTCATCTGTCCCTATCCGAAATTGATATTATTTTTTTAGCAGGAACTGTAAATTCCATATGGAACTGAAATAATTATAGTCGCTTGCCTGTGTAATTTTATTTCAGGAGGAATATAATGTATAAACAAACAGTGCCTGCCATAATAATCTGTATAATATTTTTTACTTTTATATCAAACTGTCATGCCGGTGAAGGTTCTTCATCTGCTCAGGCACAGACTCCCGCATTCAGTATCGATATACAGCAGAAGATGGAACAGGTGATAGATGAAAATATGACTTCCCTTAATATTCCCGGCGTAATAGCCGGAGTATGGATACCGGGGCAGGGAACCTGGATAAAAGCCAGAGGTAAGGCTGATATTTCGACGGGAAGGGATATTAAATACACGGATAAGGTTCGCCTGGCAAGCATCACTAAAACCTTTACAATTACTGTTTTACTGCAATTAGTCGATGAAGGCAAAATAAGTCTTGACGATACGTTGAATAAATATATATCCTTTGTTCCGGACTCGGATAAGATTACCATCAGAGAACTCTGTAAGGCGCAATTGTTTCAAATCTGGACGATCTGTATATATGGGCAGGAGCACTGGCAGAAGGGGGGCTTTTGACTCGAAAAACTCAGCAGGAACGTCTTGCCTGGAGCGGTCAGACATCATCTCCTTTATTAAAATGCTGCCTCGGAATTTATTATGTTGGAAATTTTTTAGGTCATAACGGAGAGATAAGAGGTTACAATAATTGTATGTACTATCTCCCATCTAAAAAAGCTACTTTTATTGTATTTTCAAATAATGGCACTGGAGCAGATAAAATTTTTCAGGAACTTTCAAAGATAGTCCTTCCTGATGATATGTCCTGGTAATCTCTTTAAAATACTATCTCCAGTCACCGGTTAAAATAAAAGGAGCCCAGAAGAAGGGATGGGGATATTTTTTCATTAATTCAAGTTGAGCCAGTCTCAAAGCCTCTGACTTGTTATTATTTTTCAGATAATAATAGAATCTCTCCATCAATGCAGGGGTGGCCACATCTGATACATCCCATAAACTTGCACATATTGTAGGTGTCCCTGCATAAATAAAAGCTCTGGACAATCCAACCAGTTCATCTCCGTTTGCTTCCTCTCCGAGAGCGGTCCTGCATCCGCTCAGACAGACAAGATAGGACTTCAGATTAAGGTCGAATATCTCATAAACAGGTAGTCTTCTGTCTGCAAATACAATGGACGTAAACACAGGGGAGGTGCCGTCTAAAATACTGTGGGTTGCAAAATGTAATATATCATAATTAATTCCTTCTTTATATAAAATATCTGTTTTCATATCCTTACCGGCATATATGTCATGTTCAGGAAAAAATAGAGCTATGGAATTAACCTCTTCTTCCGTCCCGGGCAGGGGAGAAAGCTCTTCTGTCTTAAAATTACCGAGTTCAAAGGCAAGAAGTTTTTCTTTTTTAAGGGTATTTTTCTCTTTACAGTATTTCAATACACTTGCCGAAGGGAGATATGATATATCAAATTTTTCCACAAGCATATTCCCTTTATTATCCGTTAAAACCTGAAAAGGAAGATAATGAAGACTCCTGTTGGGAACTATAAGGATTCTTTTTTTATCTTTTATATATTTTTCACTGTCTTTTAATAGTATATTGTAAATTTTTTTCCCTTCTTCGCGCCATGAAGAGTCTTTTAATTTCTTCACAGTCATATTATTACAGATAAGTTCACGATATTCCCTTACAAGGGATTCTATCTTTTTTCTGCTGTAATCTAACGTAATGGTATGAAAAGCATCAGAATCTGCCACCCACATATAGGATTTATTTTCCCCGAGAAAATATTCTATTATTGCAGTATCCCTGTCAATGAGGGATTGTATTTCTTCCGCCGTTAAAGGGTTTACGCTTATAAAACTCATATATTCCGGGTTCTCCAGTTTTATTTCTTCCAGTAATTCCTCATATTCTCTTTTAAGTGACTTAATTTTTTCATCTGTCTCAAGGATAAAATTATTTCTTTGCGCCATGAGAGGTTTTCCTTTTTCCTGTCTTATGTCACGGGAAAAAGATTCCATTCTTCTTTTCAGTTCCTCTTCTTTTTTTATCACTTCTTCTTTTACGCCATGACGGCTGATTTTTTGATTTGCCAGTAAATCCAGGAATGCCCTTGCTCTGGCTTTTTCGTTGTAATTAAAAGCATCTTTTTCTCTTTTCATTTTTATGAGCAGATCTATCATGTGTTCATATACTTCCGTTTTATCCTGCATGAAATCACTCTTTAAATCTTCTACTTTAAATTCCTGTCTTGTATGTTCTATTATATCTATGGCATTACCGTAGGCTTTCAAGGCTTCCTGATTGTTGCCGAGTTTTTCATAAGTTTTTCCTGTGTAAAAATAACATTCCCATAGGAACAGGGGATCATGCATATCTTCTGCCAGAGTCAGTGCTTTAGAGTGGCACTTCAGTGCTTTCTCAAAATCTCCTGTGTTAAAATAAACCTTTCCTGCACAGCCGTAAGCTCTGATGATATTTACCGGTTTCCCTGCCTTTTCCGCCAATTCAACGGCTTTCTCTATGCAGATAAATGCCTGTTCTTTGTCTCCTTTTTTCTCATACAGATCTCCAAGAATGGAGTAACTCCAGATCATAAGTTCATTAATCTGACCGTAATTTTTATATGGTTTTTCGAACATCTTTATGGCTTCTTTTATGTTTTCTATGGCTTTATCATATTCGCCCATCCCGTCATATGCCTGTGCCATATATTTCATGGATAGCCCTTTAAACTGCTCCTTTGCTTCTTCCATAGTAATCTCTTCGGATTTACTCAGTGCTGTTTTATAATACTCAATGGCTCTGCCCGGATCTTTCATGTCCCTGCAATAAAAGCGGCCTACAAGTATGTAATTTAAAATAACGGAATAAATATCCCCTTCGTTTTTATTGATTGCTTCAAGATAATATTTTAGAGCCATATCTTTTTTGCCGAGTAGTGAGTAAATACCCCCTAAATACCAGTAAGGCGATGTTTTTGAAGAGATCTTATTTTTTTCACAGATTTCTATAACTTTTTTAAAACTTTTTATGGCATCTTCATATTTCCCCGTTGCAGTATAGAGGCTTCCGCGGGAGTTATAATAATCTGCCATAAGTTTTTCCCTGCCGTTAAATTCAGTGTTCCTGAATATATATCCCTCTTCTTTTCCTGAAAAATCAATATTTTCAGGGTTTAAAGTCTCTATAACAGTTCTTTTTCGTTCAAGATATGTGTCTGATTCTTCCAGAAAACCCAGTGACCGGCACATGTCCGACATTTCCTGATAGCATGAAAGTAACGTTGTTATATCTCTTATATCTCTGGTGTCTTTAAATATTTCTGCCCCGCAGCTAAAATTTTCTATGGCTTTATCTTTATCACCAGACAGGCAGTAAATCTGCCCTTTTAAATAATAACACTCTCCTTCAAAGGCTCTGTCGCCCGTTTCTTTAAATATGTTCTGTGCTTTATCTGCACATTCAAGGGCTTTATCGGGAAGGGAAAATACATAATGAAGATTTACTGCCTGCGTATAGTAACATGCGCTTTCACCTTTTTTGTCCCCTGACTGAAGAAATAATGATAGGGCCTTTTGAAGGGACGGAGGATTGTAATTCTTTACTTCCGTCAGTTCAAAATTTGAATAATAAAGTAATGCTCTGGCAAGAATATTTTTATTGCCGGTAAATTCGGCCGCTTCAAGAGCAATCCTGGCAATTTGCTCAGGCTCTTTCAGGGATATGTTTTTCAGATTAACAGAGTTGCCGGCTATTAAATCTATTACAAATCTTTCGGTAACAAGATTTCTGTGATCTTCAAAAATTTTCTTTCTTTCTTCTTTAGAATTGCTTTTTTTCAGAAGTTCAATCAGAGCTTTATCCGTTTCCCCGGCAGATAATACAGGATTTATATATGAATAAACAGATAGAGGAGGGAAGACATAAAATAAGATTATAAG
>DAIOEN010000358.1:0-5055 GCA_036746235.1 Vulcanimicrobiota bacterium
GCCTGCCAGGCAGAAGCTTTTTACGGGTACCCTTTTACCTGTTACGGTACTAAGTCATTATTTATGGATAGTTATGAAACTAAATATATAATTATATTATAATATAACGATTCATTTTCATTATTATTGCAACATAATTTTATTATTTATTTGGCACTATATGATATAATATATTTTATAAGTTAAGAGGAAAAGTCAATAGCCTGTCTCGTAACAGGACGGACGATACTTTTCATGTTAACTACCCATCCCGACATGGATTTACGAAAGGAGAAGAAAATGAAATATTCATTTATTCTATTATTTATTATTATATCAATAACTATATGTGGTTGTATTGCCAGGAATAAGAGTAATCCTGCCGGTAATATTGAACTCACTCCTGTCAGTATGATTGATAATAAAACCCCTGCAGATACTATGGAGAATACTCCTGTCAGTATTAGTGGGGAAAAGACCCCTGCCAGTAAAAAGAATTATACTTTTACAAAATACTCGATTCCTGCGGCAAAAAAAATAGATCCTTCTTTGAAAGCTGAGGTAGATGAAGCTATTGCTGATATGATGAACATGAAAGATGTTCAAAAATCATTTGACGGCAGGCAGAAACTTGATAAATTATGTGAAAAATACAATGGTAATGTTCCTTTGTTTGCCTATCTTCTGGAACACTCAGAACCGCAGGTCGCATATAAAGCTATGTGGGGAGTGGGATTCGGAGATAAAATGAAACCTGCTGAGAAATTCCAGGTTCTCATATGTGCTGTAAAACATCCTTCTGATTATGCAAGATCAAATGTTTTTTTTAACCTGTCTTCTCAGGCAAATACACAGCAGGAGAAAGAGACCCTGAAAAAACTTGCCAGGGAAGCCCTTGACGATCCAAGCCCTCATGTGAGAACAAATGCTGTTTTCGTCCTTGGTCAGGTTAGAGATACTGAAAGTATTGATAAAATAAAAGAAATGTTGAAGACTGACCCGGCACAGCAGGTTACATCGAGTGCGGTAGAAGCTCTTGATAAACTCGGTGCCTATAACAAAGAAGAATATCTTGATATACTGAAAAATGGCACACCCTATGTAAAATGTTCTGTCATATCTGTTATGTCCAACAGAAAAGAAAAAGATATTATAACATTACTTGCGGGAATGCTTGATGACAGGACAGAAACCTTTTTTTCCGAGAAATGTATCGATGAAACCCCTATGTCGTACAATGCTCTCAGAGGAACTTTACAGGAAATGGCAGTAATAGGACTTGAAACAATTACAGGTCAAAAATTTAAAGGACAGGATGAAAATGATTTAGAAGGAACAGTGAGACAGTGGAAAGAGTGGTGCAAGAAAAATAAATGATAACCGGAATCCCGGGAAAATAACATTTTGCATGATTCACAGAGCTATTTAAGAAAGTGATATGTTCATGAGATATGAAGATATGTCCGGAGATGAATTAATAAAAGAAGTTGAACGTCTTTCTTCTCTGCTAAAGTCAGCTGAATCAGATGATGAATTGAAAAGAATAGTCCAGGAATTACATGCCGATCAGATGAATCTGGAGGTGGAGAACAGAGAACTCAGAAAAAAACAGATTGAACTGGAAGAAGATAAAAAAATCTGCAGGGAAATCTACGATTTTGCGCCTTCAGGTTATTGTACTATTGATGCCGGAGGTATTATAAAAGATATAAATCTGACAGGTGCGTCCATACTCGGTAAAGAACGGCCATCTTTAATCAATCTATCTTTTATGGAATTTATTGCTGAGCCGGATAGAGATAAATTTTCGACTTATCTGAAAGAATGCAGTGATGCTCAGGAAAAAAGAAAAATAGAATTAACTATTAATGAACAAAATAAACCCTCCGCTTATGTTGAATTATTGACCGTATCTGCAGCGGATAAAGGACAGAATATAATCTATCGAATAATCTTTACTGATATTACGGAAAGAAAAAAAATTGAAGAAGCACAGCTCTTTTTATTGCATTGTGGCTATAGAAGCCCTGAAGAAGATTTTTTTAAGTTGCTGGCACAATATCTGGCGAAAACACTGGATATGGATTTTGTCTGTATTGACAGTCTGGAAGGTGACAACCTCAGTGCCAGAACTCTTGCAGTCTATTTTGACGGCAAATTCGAGGATAATATAGTTTATACATTGAAAGATACTCCATGCGGTGAGGTGGTGGGGAAAGTAGTTTGTTCTTTCCCGAAGGATGTGAGGCATATGTTTCCTGAAGATGCAGTTCTTCAGAAAATGAAAGCTGAAAGTTATGCCGGTGTTACCCTGTGGAGTTCTGACGGGAAGCCGATAGGATTGATTGCTGTCATGGGCAGGAGAAAAACAGGAGATCTAAAAGTCGCCGAAACAATTCTGAAACTGGTATCATTACGGGCTGCCGGAGAACTGGAATACAATCAAATTGTTGATTCACTCCGTAAGAGTGAGCAGAGACTGGTAATGGCTCAGAAGTCTGCAGGAGCAGGAGTATGGGATTGGGATATGAAAACAGGTCTTCTTGAATGGTCCAGGGAGCTTTTCTATCTCTTCGGATTAAAGCCCGATACGGACAAAGCTACTTTCGATACATGGCGTCACGTAATCTATCCCGATGATATTGACATTGCGTCAGAGCGTATTGACAGAGCCATAAAAGATGGCACACTGCTTAACAGTGAATACCGTATAGTTCTTCCCGATGGAGAAATTCGCTGGATTAATGCTCTTGGCAGAACAATATATGATCAATCAGGACGGCCGGAACGTATGGCAGGAATCTGCATAGACATTACAGAGCAAAAACTGGCTGATGAATTAATTCTATCTGAACGTAATAAGCTGAAATCCATTTTAGATTCATATCCTTATGGTATCTATATAGTTAACCAGCAATATGACATTGAATACATTAATCCCGTTATTGAACAGGAATTCGGCCTGATATTGAACCGTAAATGTTTTGAGTATTTTCATAATCTTAAAGAACCATGTCCGTGGTGTAAGAATGGAGAAGTTTTTTCAGGTAAAACTGTAAGGTGGGAGTGGACCAGCAGGCACGGCAGGGTATATGATTTATTTGATATGCCGATTCTCAATTCATATGGAAAGCTCTCCAAACTGGAAGTGTTTTATGATATTACGGAAAGAAAGCGTGCAGAAGAGGCACGGAGAAAAAGTGAAGAAAAACTAATGTTTGCTATGGAAACGAGCCACATAGGTATGTGGGATCTTGACCTGGTAAACCACAGTGCATTCCGTTCTCTTGAACATGATCGTATTTTCGGCTATAAAGAGCTTCTACCTGAATGGACTTATGAAATGTTTCTCGAACATGTATTACCTGAAGAGCGTCTAATGGTAGATAGTAGATTTAAACATGCGATTGAAACCGTAAGTGACTGGAATTTTGAATGCCCCATACGCCGCACTGACGGCGAATTGCGCTGGATATGGGCTGCAGGCCGTCATCAGATTGATGATGCTTCCGGTTCACGTCATATGGCAGGAATTGTACAGGATATTACGGACCGTAAAAAAGCAGAGGAAGATAGAGAAAAACTGCAGAACCAGTTGCTTCATTCGCAGAAAATGGAGTCTGTAGGTCGACTCGCAGGAGGAGTTGCCCATGATTTTAATAATATACTTGGTATTATTATCAGTGTTTCAGAATTGATACTTATGGATATGGAAGCTGATGATCCGTTATATACCCGCCTTCAGCAGATTATTAATTCATCGGAAAGAGCAGCAAATCTTGTCGGTCAGCTTCTGGCTTTTGCCAGAAAGCAGACTGTAAGTCCGAGAATACTGGACATAAACGAAACTATATCATCTATGATTAAAATGCTTCATAGAATTATAGGAGAAGACATAGAGCTTATATGGATGCCGGGGTATAACCTTGAAAAGGTCAGAATTGATCCCACTCAGATAGACCAGATTCTGGTAAATCTTGTAATAAATTCCCGTGATGCGATTCCCGGTATCGGTTCTATTACACTGGAAACAGCTAATGTAATATTTGATACTCCATCTGTTTCAGGCTATGAAGTAATCCCTCCGGGAGAGTATGTTATGCTGTCAGTAAGTGATACGGGAGCCGGAATAAGTAAAGAATTAATGAAAAATATATTTGAACCTTTCTTTACTACTAAAGAACTTGGAAAAGGAACAGGTCTCGGTCTTGCGACTGTCTATGGTATTGTTCGCCAGAATAACGGATTTATTAATGTGTACAGCGAAGAGGGGAAAGGAACAACCTTCAAAATTTATCTGCCATGTATTAAATCAAAAGATATTCACCTGTCCTCAGGGAAAACTGCAGACAGACCGGAGAGAGGAACAGAGACTATACTTATTACAGAAGACGAAGAAGATTATCTTATGCCATGTAAAATGCTCCTTGAAAAGCTTGGTTATACTGTGCTCGCAGCAAGGACTCCCGGTGAAGCCATTACTATATCAGAGCAATACAGGGGAAAGATAAATCTTCTGATTGTAGATGTAGTAATGCCTGAAATGAACGGAAGAGAATTGATGGAAAAAATACATACAATCAGACCTGAGCTTAAGTGCCTTTATATGTCAGGATATACAGCCAATATAATTGCCCATCATGGTGTTCTGGATGAAGGAGTGAATTTTATAGAAAAACCTTTTTCCATAAAAATTATTGCAAAAAAAGTCAGAGAAATACTGGATGAGAAATAAATAACTCATGGTAATGATGGCTTTACCTGTAAAGTTTTTATAAATCTATATTTTTTTATTATTATAAAGAGTAATTTTATCGGAAATATGGTATAATTCTTCCTTCTACTTATTTTAGATATTGAGGTGCTTGAATATGAGCGATGCTAAAAAGAAAAATTTCTGGACATCTTTAAAAGAGAATATGCCGTGGAAGGAGTTGCTCTTCGGTTTAATTATTCCCCTTAACGGCCTTTATATTTTTTTACATTTTAATAAAGGCCTGGCTGGTATGGTCTTTGTACTCATCTGGTATATAATTCTTTTTACTATCAATATAGCAGTTATGAAAAAAGTCAATA
>DAIOEN010000359.1:0-5050 GCA_036746235.1 Vulcanimicrobiota bacterium
ATATAGAATCCAGCATTTCACTGACAGACCATATCTGATTTCTTCCCTTATTTTTAGCAAAATAAAGTGCTCTGTCAGTCATATTTATTAACATATCTTTTACCTGTCCGTCGTCCGGATAAGAGCCGACACCTCCGCTTATCGTGACATGAAGTGTTTCACTCTGTCCGGGAAATTCATGATCTTCTATTATTCTTCTTAATCTGTCGGCAAATTTCTTTCCATTCTGCCAGTTCTGTTCGGGAAGTATTATGGCAAATTCCTCTCCCCCGTATCTGGCAGGGATATCCACACCGGCCCTTATACTCTCTTTGACTAACTTTGCCAGTTCCGTAAGAACAATATCACCCTGTTGATGGCCATAAATATCGTTAATTCTTTTAAAATAATCTATATCAAACATTACGAGTGAAAATTCATGTCCGTAACGCTTCGAACCCAGGATCTCCTCATCAAGCCTCTTCTGAAAATAACGGCGCATATATAATCCTGTAAGGCTATCAATCGTAGCAAGTTCCTGGAGACGGGCTTTATCCAGGATTATGGACATCTGTGATACAAGGGCTGTAACAAATTCGACATCCCTTTCATTATAATCTGCCATATCATTCTTATTGGATACATTGACTATACCTGTGACTCTGTTATTAATCATCATAGGAACACACATAAGATTTCTTATATTATAATCTTTTACTTCTCTTAAAAGAAAGCGGGGATTTTTATAACCATCATTGGCTATAAAAGCCTTACCTGTCTGAGCCACATGTCCACCTATACCCTGTCCAATATTAAATATCTTTTTATTCGATCTGTCTGTTATATATTTATCTCTGAAAACTCTTAAAACAAGGGAATTAGTTTCTTCATCAACAAGCATAATGGAACCTTTCTCAGAATTAACTCCTTTAAGAATTGCATCTAAAATTATCACCAGAATTTCACACAGGTCTTCTTTATGGCTCACAGCCTGACTTACTTCATAGAGCAGAGCAAGTTCTGCATGAGGCGCTTCTGATTCTTTAAGAGTTTTTTCCTTTCTTCTTCCAAGAGCTTTTATTCTGGCAAGTAATTCCTTGGAGCTGAAAGGCTTTACCATATAATCGTCTGCTCCCGTTTCAATGCCGACAACCCTGTCTATTTCTTCACCCTTTGCAGTAAGCATTATTACAGGAAGATAACTGAAATCACTGTTAATTTTTTTTAAAACCTCAAGACCTGTCATACCCGGCATCATTACATCAAGGACTGCCACATCAAATTTTTCCTGTGCAATCCTGGCAAGGCCTTCTTTCCCTGAAGTACAGGTGGTAACTTCAATCCCGTTGAAAGACAGAAATTCTTCTACAAGTTCCAGTAATTCTTCATCGTCGTCGATTAAGATGATTTTCACTGACACACCCCCATATCAGTGAGCAGTTATTCTAACTATAATTACTTCCTCTTTCCTGTTCACTGCTCACTGCTCACTGGTCACTGTTTCAGGTTTCTTACATAACACACTGAAAGTAATAATTGCTCCTTTTTCTCCCGGATTTTCCAGCCGGATTTTACCGCCATGAATGGTGACCATCTTCTTCACTATGGCAAGTCCCAGACCTGTTCCTCCCAGCTTTCTGCTCCGTGAACTATCAGCCCTGAAGAAAGGATCGAATATTCTGTCTTTATATTCTTCCGCTATTCCCGGCCCTTCGTCTTTTATAGAAAAAGTCAGATGATCATGTTCTCCTTTTACCGTAATCTCAATATGTCCGTCCGGAACTGTATAGTCTATGGCATTTGACAGAAGATTCTGAATAACCCTTTCTATTTTTAATTTATCCAGATAAAGTTCTTTCAGAGCACCTTCTTCCCTGATATTTACTTTTAAATGTTTTTCTTCTATAAAACTATGAAATCCATCTACTATATCTTTAACAAGAGAAGAAACATCAGTTTTTTCAATATTCAACACTATAGCCTTCTCCATTCTGGACAGGTCAAGCATTTCCTTTGCAAGGGCCGCCATTTCTCTGATATTTTTCGAGAGTTTCTTTACAGTCTTCGGAGGAGGCATATCACCTGCATCCAGCTGACTTTCTATTATATCTACGGCAACCTGCATCCTGCTTAAAGGAGAACCTATATCATGAGCCATATCAGATATCAAATTCTTCTGTTTTTCTATCATATCTACAAGTTCATTTGCCATAGAAAAAAAAGCTATATTCAGTTTGGCTATTTCATCATTACCTTTTACTTTAATCTTATTATCCAGATCGGAGAAATCTCCTTTTGAGAATTTTATGGCTTTCTGGGTAAGTTCTGTCAGTGGTTTTGTAATGTACATAGCCAGAGGATACATCATTATTAAAATTATCAGAAAAGAAATAATCACTCTTATTGAAAAAGAAGACTCAATAAAATCAAATAAAAAACCTGTATAGGCATAGGGATAAAACGTCTCCGGCATGGAAATAATTATATAAGTTTTATTTTCAGCGAAAGAATCGAATATATATATAGGACTTGTACGAAGTTCTTCATAGGCGAAAGAAGTAAGTGGATTTTTAGATTTTGTTCCATAAAGAGGATTACCCTTTACATTATAAATTATTACATCACAATTATAGAGTTCTGAAAATACTTTCATTTCATCAGGGAACGTTTCTTTTTTAAGAGCTTTATTTTGAAGATAAGAATATATTGTCCCCACCTTTTCACCTGTTACCAGATGAGCAGGTTTTCTTCCTGAAGACAATATCATAGGTGCCATAAGAGCAATAAAAACTATTATAACAAGGAAATATAAATATATTTTTGTATAAAGTCTTGATATTTTTAAAGGTATCATAATTTCCTTACAGAATGTTACCCTGTGTATATATATCCAACACCCCATACAGTTTTTATCAACTCAGGTTCATGGGGATCTTTCTCTATTTTCTGCCTGATACGGCTTATGGTAACATCAATGGAACGGTCATATGCTATAAATTCTTTTCCCCTGGCAAGGTCCATAAGTTTGTCTCTTGATAGAACTATCCCTCTGTTCATGATAAAAATATTTAATATGTCGAATTCTATAGCAGATAATTCTATTATTTTACCACGTACTATAGCAATCCTCTTTTTTTCATCAAGTTCTACTTCCCTCACCGGAGCGGTTTCTATCACCTGTTCCGGTTCTTTTACAACAGTTAATTTTTCCTTTCTCCTTCCTATGGCTTTTATTCTCGCCAGTAACTCCCTTGAGCTGAAAGGTTTTACCATATAATCATCTGCACCGAGTTCTATACCTACGACTCTGTCTATTTCTTCACCTTTTGCAGTAAGCATTATTACAGGAAGATAACTGAAATCACTGCTTATTATCTTCAAAACATCAAGACCGGTCATACCCGGCATCATCACATCAAGGACCGCCACATCAAAGGTTTCCTGTTCAAGCACAGCAAGGCCTTCTTTACCTGACGGACAGGTTGTAACTTCCATTCCGTTAAATGAAAGGAATTCATCCAGAAGTTCGAGTAATTCTACATCATCGTCAATTAATATGATTTTCAAAGATTTTACCTCCCTGGCTTATCTTTATCAGTTTTATAAAGCTGAAAGATATGCAAGTTAAAGTTGCTGTTTATTACAGGGGTCGAACCTGACAGACTTAAAGTCTGCTACCAGAAGTATGTAAGCAACTTATGTTATAGCATATCTTTCAATAAAATTATATCATTTAACTGTTAAAAGTCAAATTTTCTTTTCTTCTTTTTCCGTTTTTGTTGTTACTGTATCATAGTCTTTTCTTTTTTCCAGTAATTTCTGTTCTGTCTCTATGGAATTCTTCAAAGTTTCAATACTGATTTTAGCTATTTCATTACTTTTTTTCTCAAATTCGGAAAAATATTTTCCTGCCTGATAACCTATTTTGAGACCTGTTTCAAAACTTGTCTGAATAGCACTGTGAAGGGCTTCTCCTTCTTTTACAGGGAAAAGGGCCTGAAAGCCGAGTATAACCTTATCAAAAATACCTGTGTCTTTTGCAGGGCCCCTTACGAGATCGTCGAGTTTTACTTCTATCATAATATAACTCCCCTCTTCATTATAGTTTTATACATAATTTCACTTTTATTTATCGAATTATATCATTCATGGAAAAAATATTCAAGAAAAAGGATTTATATGAGAATTGTGAAGGGTGAAGAGTGAAGGGTGAAGAGTAATTAGAATGAAAAGTGAAAAAGCGGGATTTTACTTACTTTTCACTTTTCACTTTTCACTTTTCACTATAACTGGCATAGTTTTTGCAAAAAACATTATTGAAATGGTTTAACCGGTATGTTAAAATTAAACATATTTTCGAAAGGGGTGTTAGTATGATAAATTATAGAAAATATTTTTTTATAATTTCTATGTTAATCGTTTCGCTTATTATTTCAACTTTTCCTGCTGAAAGTAAAAAGGTCAAAAAACTGGAGGTCTATGGCAAGGTAGTTGAAGTTGATATTCCCAACAGTTATCTGAATATTGAAAATCAGGGGGAACAAATACCTGTTACATTCAGCACGTCCACACAGATAAAATATAACAATAAAACAATAACGCCTGACGGGATAAAAGAAGGAGACCTGATAAAAGCCAGCGGCCCTTATATAGACGGAGGTGTGATAGCGGAAAAAATAGAGATCATATCACGGCAACAGCAGGGTAATGAGACAGGTGGACTTATAAAATCTATTTCTCATAATGGTACTGGTATAATGAAACCCGGTGATATATTAAAGGTTACAATGATAGCCACCCGTGGAGGTGCGGCCTTTTTCAATATAAGCAACCTGGTAAACGGCATACCTCTAAAAGAAGTATCAGGGGGAAACTATCAGGGTGAATATACAATACGTTCCGGCGATAAGGTAGAAAACGCTGTAATCAAAGGATATCTGGTTATGCCGGACGGGAAACAGGTAACCGCACAGGCAGGTAATACTGTAAATATAAATGTAGATCTTTCCGAAATGATTATTTCACAGATGTTGCCAAAAGAGAATTCAACTATTGATAATAACAGACCGAA
>DAIOEN010000360.1:0-5042 GCA_036746235.1 Vulcanimicrobiota bacterium
ACACACACAGTTCTCCCGGTATTCCTACAGGTGTTATTTTCCCGTATTTATCCAGTATATAAACGTGAGTATTATAGATTGGTTTACCTATGGGAATATTCTCATAATGCTTATCTATAATGAAATCGGACGTGCATACTGTATATTCAGTGGGGCCATAACCGTTCAGCACAGTATAATTCTGCTTCTTGAAGGTTTTCAATTTATCGCCTGCTACTTCTACCCATCTCAGGCTTCTGTTATCTGTAAGGAGCATAAACTGTTCTCCGAACTGAGTCGGAAACAGTGCCATAGTTACATTGTTTCTTTCAAAATATTCATTTAATTTCGAAGGTGAAAGACGGATTTCTTCGGGAATAATATGGATGCCTGAACCGGAAATAAGAGCCGGGAATATTTCAGGGATTGAAGCGTCGAACCCGAAAGATACATATTTTGCCATATTATCATGTTCTGAAAAACCATATGTATTTTTATAATAGCAGCATAAGTTTACAAGAGAATGGTGTTCTATCATTACACCTTTCGGCTGTCCCGTCGATCCGGATGTATAAATCATATAGACGAGATCGTATGATGTATTTATAAGTGGTAGATTTCCACTCTCTCCTGTATAAATTGCAGAATCTGTTACATCTAAAATTTTCACAGAAAGGTTCAGAGTATCTGCAAGAGATGGCTCCGTGATTAACATAAGGGAACCGCTGTCAGAGATTATATAATTTATTCTGTCTGCCGGATAGTGGGGGTCTATGGGAACAAAGGCTCCCCCTGCTTTCAGCACTGCAAGGATACTTACAATCATATGGCATGAACGATCCAGGAAAATTCCAACCCTGCTGTCACGGGTCACTCCTTCTTTTCTCAGGAAATGAGCCAGTTTATTGGCTTTTTCATTTAATTCGCCATAAGTAAGTTTATCATCTTTATAAACAACGGCTGTTCTTTCAGGATTTAATGTCACCTGTGATTCTATCAATTCATGAATTGTTTTTTCCTTCGGCACTTCACAATAAGTATCATTGAAGGTTTTCAACATGAGATTTTTCTCTTTTTCAGAAATTATGTCTATATCCTTTAACAAATTTTCACCATGGCGAAGAATCCATTGCAGAGCATGTTCTATATGGCAGGCAAGATTTTCTATTACATCATCACCGAAAGAATCTCTGTCGTAGGAAATACTTACGGACAGTTCTTTTTCCGCTACAATGACTACATTCAGAGGATAAGTAGATTTACCGTACATTTTTATATCTTTCAAACCAAGCATTTCCTGAGAAAATGGAAAATTCTCAAAAACAAAAATACTGTAAAAAAGTGCTTCTCCGGGAGGAATAGAACTCATGGACTGAAGTTTGCTCAGAGATATATGGCTTAAATTGTTGCCATTCTGTATGATGTCCTGAATATGTTTCAGGTTATGAATTGCCGTTTCGTCATGGTTTAAAATTACCCTGAGAGGAATGGTATTGATAAAGAGCCCTATCATCTCTTCGACTCCTGAAAGTCCGGGAGGTCTTCCTGACACGGTGGTGCCGTACAGTATATCTTCAGAACCGCTGTAGCATGACAGTACGGAAGACCACGCCAGTTGAACAAGGGCATTGAGGGTTACCTGGGAAGAACGGGCAAATTTCTGACATTCGGCAAGAAAACTTTCCGGTAATCTGTATGTATATTCTCCGGGATTCTCAACAGCTTTATGTATTTCCAGACGGGATCTGTTTACCATAAGAGGAGTGGGGGCGGAAAAATCTGAAAGAGAATTTTTCCAGTAATCGATAAGTTCTCCGTCATCCTGTAAAGAAAGCCATTTTATATACGATTCAAATGGTTCCGGGCGGTAGAAAGACACCTTTTCTTTATTTACGATGCTATCATATCTTTTATTCAGTTCCCTGAGGATTAAAGGCATGGACCATCCGTCCAGAATGATATGATGATAACTCCAGAGAAATCTGTAATGACCGGTGTCCATGATAAAGAGGTACAGAGAGCATACAGGAGGATTTTTAAGATCACACAGGGAGTGTCTTGTTTTTCCCCTTGTATCTTCTATTATTCTTTCCTGTTCTTCACCGGTTTTTCCTCTTAAATCTACTGTATGCCACGGAAGTGGAACATGTCTGTAAACTATCTGAAATGGTTTATCCCCTTTTTCCCAGACAAAACCTGTTCGGAAAGCACTGTGGGCAGAAAATATACCATTCCATGCCTCTTTCAGGGCATCTATATGAAGTTCTCCTTCATAACTCCAGGAAGCCTGAGTACAGTAATGATCGGCATCAGGAGATGACATGGCATGAAAGAGAAAACCTTCCTGAAGAGGTGACAGGCCGTAAATGACTTCAATAGAAGAAGGATCTGTTATACTGTCAAGAAAAGACTGGGGCACCGTGGCAAGGGGAAAGTCGGAGGGAGTAAAATATTTTCTTCCCGGTTTAATACAATGATAGATTATCTCTTTTAAGCTGTCAATGAAATTATGGGCAAACTCCTTAAGCCTTTCTTCGGAACGGATATGACCGTTGCCGGAAAAAACTGCTGATAAAGTGTTGCCGGAAACAAAAGATTTAATATCCAGAAGGCTTTTGCTCATATGAGACAGAGAGGAACAATCAAAAAATTCTTCAGTAGAAAGTAATTCATTCTCAGGCAAAACACTCCGGCCGATGTAATTAAAGGTAAGTAACGGTAATGAATCTTCTCTGAAATCTTCTTTTCTGTCTGAAAAATATTTCAGGAGCTGATAAGAAAGTCCATTATCAGGTACAGACCTCAGTGTTTCTTTTACAGATTTTATAAGAGAGTCATAATCAGTCAGGGAAGGGCTCTTCAGGTAAACAGGAAAAAATGTATTAAACCATCCTGCAGTACGGGACACATCTATAATAAAATCCTCTCTTCCTTCTCCTTCCACATTTAGCAGCAAATCCGATATCCGAAAAGAGCGGTTACATGCAAGTAAAAGAGCGGAAAGTAAAATATCGGGAACCTTCGTGTTAAAAGCAGAAGGAACAGTTTTTAATAAAAGCTCTGTATCATAACTGTCAAGAGAAACTTTATAGTTTTTTATAGCAGTAGAAACAGTGCTGCAATCAGCTATTTCACAGAAGTGGTTTATTGCGCCATAGATAGATTTATTTTTAAAAACTTCCTGCCAGTAAGGTCTATGCTTTTCAGCTTCAGACACATATTTCCTGAGACCTTCCGAATAGTCTCTGTATGAAGCAGTTTTATCCGGTAATACAGGTGTTTCGTCATCAGAAAGTTTTCTGTATATACTGCAGAAATCTTCAAGGATTATTCTCCACGAAACCATATCGGTACAGAGGCGGTGTATTACGATAAAGAACCTGTCTTTACCGTCTTTATGGTTTTTAAAGAGTGCTCCTTTTATGACGGGCCCTTCTGTAATATTGAGAGAATTTTGTATGGAATTACATGTTTCTGTAATGAACATATAGAGAGAATCTTCCGAAAGAGAAGAAAGATTTATCGTTTCGACAGAGACAGATGTTTTCTCAGGATTTTCATACCATTGAATCCATTTACCGTCTGTCCCGGTGCTGTGGCGAACCATATATTCACTCTCTCCCCCGTTGCCGTTTATATATCTGAATCTGAGTCTCAATCCGTCATGATGATTTACTAACACATTCAGAGCCTTTTCTATGATTTCTCTGTCTCCGGACTGTTTAAGAGTAAAGAGAAGAGACTGACTGAAGTGATTAACATTTTCGAGTTCCTGTTCAAAGAACCATTCCTGTACCGGTAATAATGGCACATCCCCTTTCAGCATACCTTTTTCTGTCTGAGGAGATAATTTCTTTTCAATCTCCTCCGATATTTTAGCAATAGTCGGATGACGGAGAAGCTGTGATGCCGTAACAGGAATTCCCTCATTATTTGCTCCTGTCACTACCTGAATACTCATAATAGAATCTCCGCCGAGACTGAAGAAATTATCATAAATACCCACTCTGTCACATTTGAGAACTTTTTTCCATATTCTCGCAAGGATTTCTTCCCTGTCATTCCTGGGAGCAACATAGGTCTCATGAGAAGCGAGATCACTCTCCTCCGGTTCGGGAAGAGATTTTCTGTCTACCTTTCCATGGGCCGTAACAGGAATTTTATCGATTTTTATAAAGCATGACGGAATCATATAATCTGGAAGGAACTGTGAAAGTTCTTTCTGTAATTCAGAGGATTTCAGTTTTATGTCACTTATGTAATAGCCACAGAGGTATTTATTCCCCTGTTTATCACTTCTGTCAATTACAACTGAATCTCTTACGGAATCTACCTTCTTAAGAGCTTCTTCTATTTCACCAAGTTCAATGCGGAATCCCCTTATCTTTACCTGAGCATCGATACGACCCAGGAATTCAATATTTCCGTCATGTAGCCACCGGGCAAGGTCTCCTGTTCGATACATCCTCTGTCCCGATTCAAAGGGGTTTTCTACAAATTTCTCTTTCGTAAGGTCAGGTCTATTCAGATATCCCCTTGCCATACCGGGCCCTGATATACACAGTTCTCCCGGCACGCAGAGAGGAGTCATCCTGTTGTGTTTATCCAGAATATAAACTGTCGTATTATAGACAGGTTTTCCTATGGGAATATTTTCATAATATTTATCTATTACAAAACTCGTTGTGCATACCGTATATTCGGTAGGGCCGTAATTATTCACAACATCATAATTCTTCTTCTTAAAGGAACGCAGTTTATCTCCCCCTGTGTCTAGCCATCTCAAACTCTTATTTTCAAACATTTCTATAAACTGTTCCGTAAACTGGGTGGGGAGAAAACTTACCGTTATATTATTCTCTTCATAATAAGTGTTTAACTCTGACGGAGAAAGCCTTATGTCTTCACCTATTACATGGAGTGAAGCACCTGATATGAGAGCCGGGAATATTTCCCATACAGATGCATCAAACCCGAAAGACGCATATTTTGTCATAGAGTCTTTCTTACTTAACTGACGGGTATGTTTATACCAGAAACACATATTTACGAGGGAACGGTGT
>DAIOEN010000361.1:0-5039 GCA_036746235.1 Vulcanimicrobiota bacterium
ATAATGTATCACATCGGAAATATCTTCAGAGGCATAACAGTAATATTCATAGTTATGTTCTGCTTTCATAGAACGGAAGCTTTTGACAGGAATTTTATATATAACTATCATAGTAAAGAGAACATAAAAAATAATCAGATAAAAGAAAATATATCTCCCGTATCTGATCGGCCAGTAGTTAACCCCAATTCTCCACTGGATTTAAATAATGATGCTTTTCAGAATCAAAGATTTAAAAAAGAAGGCTTTTCTTTAAAATCAGCATCTCTTTCCGATGTTATGAGTGTATTTCCTTATATGAATACGGGGTCTATGAAAAATATAACATTTAAAAATAATACAGACGGAACTATCTCTATGGATTTCAAGCAGTTGTTGACAGAAAAATCTTTTATGAAGTGTTGTCTTGAACCTTCAAATGTTGATGGCAGTTTTTCCGGTGCTATGAATTACGTATATAATATTACTGATAAAACTCAGTCTACTGTAGATATAAATATAGACGGAAACAATAATTCAGCAGGTACATTTGGTTTATATCATAATCTGGGATGGTCCAGAATTGATATGGAATATACATGTGATAACAGTGATATGTCCGGCAATTTTGATTTTCTCTGGAAGCAGAAACAGATTGCAATACCGGGTACTCCCGTTCTTTTTTCTCTTTCTGCCGGTTTAAACAGAGACTGTGAAGGTCTGTGGGGTAAAAAAACAAAATTATCACTTTCCCACAGTCCTGTAACCTTCGGTGAAAGCGGTATGCTGCAGTTCTCCTGTTCCGGTGAAATGAACTGGAGCGAATATGAGAGTCATAAAATGACCGGTATTATGACTCTGTCTTTTTCTGACAGTTTCTCACTTTATGCCTCTGTTTTCTCTAAAGAAACAGATTTTGATTATGCAACAACTGTAACTACATCCGGTAATATAGGACTTGAGATGGGCATAACAGAAAATTTGAGAGCACAGATTTACTATTCATTTATGGGATATGATACAAGGATAGATGATATTTCCGCAGATTATATGGGCACTCATGAACTAACAGGACAATTCTCTTATAGTTTATCCGAAGGTTCCGAGATTGATCTGGAAATGAACTATAATATTGATGAAGGGAATATAAATTCTTTAAGCACCGGCATCAACCTGAATACAGGTGATAATCAATTCCTCAGAATAAGACCGTCTTATGATTTTCAATACAATGAAGTCAGTATACAGCTTGAAACAGTTTTGATGAAATAATTTTTTTGGGCTAAATATTTGACATACCGGGTCTGTTGGGCTAAAATTATTTTACTATGACAGATTTAATATTTAACAAATATAAGATTTTAAAAACAATTCCCGGGGGAGAAAAAACGTCTTTTTACCTTGTAGAAGATGTCAACACAGGCGTTACTCTTCTGTTAAAACAGATAAAAATAGATACGTCAGGTGACTTCTATAAACCTGTTATAGAAGAATACAGAGAGAAAAGTAAAGAACCTATAAAAATTGATAAAAAACCATCCTCTCCTGCCATACTTGACTTTTTTATGGATGAAGATAGTTTCTATATTGTCCTGGAATATAGAAGTGAAAGGAGTCTGAGAATAGCTGTTTCCTATCCTTCTATAGGAAAAATTATAAATAATCGTTATGTAATAGTAAATGGTATTGCTTCAGGCGGATTTGGCGTAGTATACCTGAGCCGTGATCTTAACCTTCCCGGTAAACACTGGGCTATTAAAGAAATGCATCAGGCAGAAGGAATTCCTCTGGATGTAGTAGAGAGGAGTTTTCGTATAGAAGCACAGATACTTGCCGGTCTTGAACATCCTAATATCCCCGGTATAGTTGATTTTTTTGTGGAAGATAAAAAATTATATCTTGTAATGGATTATATATCAGGTGAGACAGTAGATAAAATGATAAAGAATTTAAAAGAACATGAGTATTTCCCTGAAGATATTGTTATTAGCTGGGCTCTCACTATATGCGATGTCCTTCAATATCTCCATGAACGACCAAACCCTATAATATTCAGAGACATGAAACCTTCCAATATTATGATTACGAACCATGGAGATTTAAAATTAATTGATTTCGGCATAGCCAAAATTTTCCAGGGCTCTACCAGTCAGGTTACTCAATATGCCCTTCTGACGGGAGGTTATGCTCCTCCTGAACAGTGGCTTGGTAAAGCAGAACCTAAAAGTGATATATATGCTCTTGGAGCAACATTATTTCATATTCTTACCAGACATCATCCCAGGGATTTTACTCCATATTTTCCGCCGGTAAATGAGCTTAATCCTTCTGTATCAGATGCTTTAAGTAAAATTATTGCAAAAGCGCTTGAACTTAAACCTCAAGACAGATTGCAGTCCATAGGTGAAGTGAAACAGGAACTCCTGAACCTTCAATCTGTAAAAAAAGGGGACATTCATATTTCCCTGGCCAGAGAATATGAGGCTAAAGGTGATTTCTTCAGCGCCAATTTCGAATATATGAAAGCTCTGGATTTTGATGATAAAAATTATAATATTCTTCTTTCTATAGCCGGATGTTTTGAAAAACTTGGTTTCCCCGCCAGAGCTTTTGATGTATATAACAAAATATTAAATATGGATATACCGGAAAATGTAAGAAACAGTATTTCAGAGATATGTAAATCACCTGCTGAAGAAGATGATGAACTCACAGTAATGAGGTTTACAAAGCCACAGGAAGAAGAGGAAAAAAAAATACCGGAAGAAGAGATTGTTTCGATTACAGAAAAAGAACCTTTTTCTCATATTGTTTCTTCTGAAAAACAGGAAAAAGCACCTGAAGGAGAGCACATTGTTCCGGAAATTATAGAAAAACCAGTTCAACACCGGGAAGAAGTGAAAAAAATTGAAGAAGAACAGCCTCTTTCAGAAATTATAGAAAAACCGCTTCAGCACGAGGAAGAGGTGAAAAAATCTGAACATAAAGATATTATTTCCTGTGAATATAAAAAAAATGATTTTATAATAAAAGATAAAATCCAATCAATTCAGGACATAAAAAATGAATTTTTTAAATTACACAGTAAAAAGAAATCTCAGGACTATATATATAAAGCAAGGGAATATGAGAACATCGGCGATTATTTTAATGCCAATCTGCAGTATGTCAGGGCTCTGGAATTAGATAAAGAAAATCATGACCTTATCCTTTCTGTAGCAATCTGCTGTGAAAAATCAGGTTTAAAGAAAAAATCTCTTGAATATTATAACAGATTGCTTGAACTGGATATACCTGAAAAATTAAGGAAAGAAATTCAGGAGAAGCAGGTGGGCATACAGGAAGAGCCAGGTAAAGAAGTTAGTGAAGAAGATAAGATCTGCCATCACGAACATAAAACCTCTCCTGTGCCGGAGGATATACCACAACCTGTAAAAGATAGGACTGTTCCTGTTGGATTAACGGAATATGTACATCAGGAAGAAATATCTGTAAAAGATAGGACCGGTCCTGTGGAATTAACGGAATGTGTCTCTCAGGAAGAAATATCTGTAAAAGGCAGGACTGTTTCCGTTGGATTGACGGAATATGTGCCTCAGGAAGAATTACCTGTAAAAGATGGAACTGTTCCGGTGGAATTAATAGAGCCTTATATGAAGACAGTGTTTTCCTCTGTTCCGGCTTATGAAGTCCCTGTCAGAGAGACAGAGGCAGAACTCAGATATTACAGAGAAGGTAAGGGCAATATTAATTATCTTCTTGATAAAACTGTTACTAAAATAGGCAGAGCACCGGGAAATGATCTTTATATCGATTATGATCCCCAGGTATCTTCAAGACATGCAGCGATTACTCTGGAGGATAAGAGATATTTTATTGAAGACCTGGGAAGTACGAATAAAACTTATGTGAATGGTATGAAAATAGATGTTAAGACTGAATTAAACAGCGGTGATGAAATAAGAATTGGAAATATGACTTTTACTTTTATTCATGACTCCGGTAAAAAAACTTCACATGAAAGACTTTCTTACGGAAAGTTCATCTGTTACAGGGAAGGCAGGGGAGACGTTGTTTTTTTTATTGATAGAAATACTGCATCCATAGGCAGAGCCTCTGGAAATGATATATGTGTTGACTTTGACCCTCAGGTTTCATCAAAGCATGCCATGGTTACAGTTCAGGGAAATAGATGTTTTATTGAAGATCTGGGCAGTACAAATAAGACTTATGTAAACGGTATAAAGATTGAGGTAAGGACAGAATTGAAAGAAAATGACGAAATAAAAATTGGCAACACCACATTTATATTCAATCTTTGACTGTATATTAATAATTTCGTAATGCGTAATATGTAAGAAAGTGTAAAAAAATAATCCTGGCAAATTGTCAGAACGTTTATTATCCTCGCGTCACGCGTCACGAAAGGAGAGATTATTCTATGATATTTTTGCTTATAATCTTATCGGTAATATTATTTATAGTTTTCTTTTTACCGTTAATACTTGGTATCCCTATTGTATATTTTACCCTGAGATTAAATAACAGACATGAAATTATTCCATGTGAAGAAAAAGATATTCCTCATTCGGGAAGAGATTTCTTTTCTACTTCCGGTAAAGAACTTCTTTCCCTGGGATTTTCTCATATATCTTACTATAAACATAAAGGTGTTACTAACAGCCCCGATGCAATTACTTATACGGGATTTTTTTACAATCCTGAAAGAAAAGTGTCAGCTTCCGTTATGCATGCAGTTCATGGTGAAATCAGGAACAGCCATATAGAGCTTTCCAGTAAATTTGTAGACGGTTCTCATATGGCTACTTATAATTCTACCGGTTCATCTCCTTTTATCTATCCTCCTCATATTATCATGAGAAAGATGAAGATAAAAAATACAGAGGAACTGTTTCACAATCATCTTATGGCAGTTGAAAAATTAAAGGGTTCTGCCATGGCTGTAGAGCCCGATATAAAGCAATATGTTCATAAATCCAATGAAGAAGTAAGAGAAATCATGTCCTATCAGGTAGAAAAAGGACTTATGAAGGTCTGTG
>DAIOEN010000362.1:0-4985 GCA_036746235.1 Vulcanimicrobiota bacterium
GTATAAACGTTTCAGATGGTAGTATGGAGGACAATCTATGAGTCTTTCATCTTTGAGAGGCATTCCTATGGTAAAATGATAGAGACTCTGATAGGTATTATCTTTAAAACCGGCCATCATATGAACTTCATCATCAAAAAAACATCCTATACCTGTTCCTCTGAGGCCTTTTGCCTCTGCTTCAAGATATAAAATCTGTCCTATCATACCTGCTTCCCAGAAAAGATGAGTATATTTCCATGGTTCTTTTTCTACTGTTTCTCTGAATTTTGCTATCATTCCCAGTGAAAATGCACTGTCTCCTGCTATATCCTGAATACAGCTTATAATTTTTGCTTCTTCTCTAAAATTGCCTTTCTTTAAAAGATAAAGAGGAAAATCTCTCTGAACTTCTTTCCATAGAAATGAAGGATGAGAAAGATTTTTTATCTCTTCTAGATCCTTCTGATTTCTTATAAAAAAATAAATACCTCTGTCCAGGTCTTTAACATTATGGACAAATATAAACAGATGTACAGATGGCATGGAGAGTTCAATATCAAAAGGTGGAGTATTATTCCTCTGAAGGGTTCTATCCAGAATAGAAAAAAATGCTTCCTTTGTTATAACAGAAGAATACCTGTTAAAATCTACAGCACTTCTTCTACATCTTATAATTTCCGAAGCCTTTAGATGTGAATTGCAGAGGAATTCCAGTTCTTTTTTCCCGTAATCATAACGATATTCCTCTGTCCGTGGTTTTTTTACAGCTTCTGCAGTTTCATAGATAATATCCCATTTAACCTTTTCCATACTCAGTTCATCAGGTATACCGTTAAAAGAAAGACCGGAAAATGAAAGAACTATGTCATCTGGAAGTTTCCCCGGTATATCATCATAAGATGAATATACATAACATAAAACTTCCCCGTATTCTTCCTCAAGTTCCTTCCACTCTGTCTTATGGAAACCGAGAATTTTTTCAATATCCTCACAGGACATAGAATTTAAATATTTCATCTTCCATCCGAAGATATTGGCAGAAAATCGTAAACATGCCAGGGCATGACCTGTATCATGATTGCAGTAACGAAAGGCTCTTTCTCCGTATTTCCAGGCTTCTCTCCAGAATATACTGGAAAGACTTACAAGAAAACCTTCTGTTTTAAAATGTTCTTTAACCTTCTGCCATAATTCTTCAGGCACTTCTGCTCTTTTTTCAAGGCAGTGAAGAAAGGAATTGTAATGATAGATACCGCATGTAATGTTACCTGTAGAAGGTAATATTAAATATGCCTCTTCAGGGTGCAGATTTCCACTTGAAGGATTGATGCGTAGAGACCATCTCTCACCTGGCACTTCTTTCCATGCAGAAAGACTGAGTGATAATTCCAGAAAACCTGCAATATGTTCGGCTGTAAAACTGCATTGATTGTTTTCCCTGTACAGTCCTTCATAGTCTGCATCACGATCTTTTTCGAGTAATGGCAGTAGCAGCATTTCTGAACCTCTGTAAAATCTGAAAGGTAAAGGCTGATTTGGCCAGTCCAGACCATCAGGCCCTCTGGCATAATTATGAAAGTGGTGTTTTGTCTTTTCATGATAAAATATTATCTGTTCTTCCGGGGAATTTTTCATAATATAAATGAGTCTGTCATAATTTTTGTGTAAACATCTATTAAAGCTTTATTTCATGGTAAGTTTACAAAAAACATCTTACACTCTCACATAATCCTTTCTTTAGAGGTTATTTAGAGACTATCTGAAAAGTATAGTATCATCTTTTATAGACACAGTTTAAATAGATGCAAAGGGACTTTTCAGACAGGTTCTTAATGACTTAATTCTTGTGAAAAAAATTAACACCTTTTTATGGAAAAAATATTTATAATCACCTTTCCTGCAAAGAAAATCTTATTTCCAGTATAAGCTCTTATAAGTCTGTAAGGAATATTATTGCTCCTTATATAGAATTATTGATTTTTACACCTCTTCATATAGAGTTCTCTCATCTTCAATAATTCCCTGACCTGTTTTTCAGTCAGAATACCTGTATCTTCTATGTCTTTAATACTTGAAAAATATCCTGCTTTTTCACGGCATTCAATGAGTTCTTCCGCCTGTTTTACAGTCATTCCTTCCAGTGTCATCAGTTCAAAATCTTCTGCTCCGTTCAGGTTTATCGATATACAGTCCATTTTCTGTCCGAGACATACAGGTTTAAATGTTTCGTTATCTATCCAGAGAGGAGGCCCGACGTTTTTATATAAGAGAGAAGAATCCTTTTTTATCTCATTAAAATTACTCTGAATAACTCCGTATAGTTCTTTGAAATTCCTGGAAGTGCCTTCCATATCATAGCAGAGCATATGGGTATCAAAATCTGCTTTACGGTAAATTTCTCCTGCATTTTTAAACGATGTGGTGAAAAAAGTGGAAAGGCAGAAAATTTGAAGGATATCATCTCTGTCTTCCGGAAATAATTCCATATATTTTTTTACGAAATCCAGAAACAGAGGGCCTGCTTCGAAAGGTTTTTCTTTTTCATAGTCTTTAAAAAGACGGTATTTTGCATAAATCATTTTTAAATATATATTTTCCTGAGGGGTTATATCATTTTCTTTATCTGAAAAGTATCTGTAAAAATCCGCTTCTCTGTATCTTCCCATCATATTCTTATCTGTCGCCATCCGATAAAACATATTAGAGCATACTCCCTCACAGCATAACATCTGGTGGGCATTTTTCAGTTCTCCTCCGGAAAAACTGTAATTCATCCAGTTATACATAAAATTCTTATTAAATTCTTCTCCTGTGAGACCGTCTGTAAGACAGTTGTTTTTCTTGAATGCAAAGAGATTGCCCTTTACCCATAAATATCTTTTAAAGGACTGACCTATGGTAAGCATATCCTGAAGATAGAAAAAATAACTTTTGCCTTTCAGGTCATTCAGATTGTAAAAATCTCTGAATTCCTGATTTTTTGTCATATCTACTGTCATTATCTCAAAATGTTCGCCCCATCCTTCAAGAAAGGCTGTTTCAAAATTCGTTACGGCAGAAATAGTATGAACAGGTCTTACGGGAGAAGAGGGGAAACTGTAGTTTAAGATATAAAAATCCAGAAGATGGCCATGTTCATGGGAAAATATTTTTTCAAACTGATATGAGTCAGGAGGCATTTCTATATAGAACACCTTTGTTTTTTCAATAATTTCGTCTCCTTTTTTCAGGAAAAAACCGCATTTCGGCCTGTTGCCGCCTTTTATAATGCATATATAAAGAGGTTCCGCGAAAATGTTCGATGTTTCTTCATCTTTCAATCCATTCTTCTGTATCTGGTTGAGAATAAAATTTTTTTCCATTCTATCCAGTCTCAGACTTAAAGCAGGCATACCGTCCTTTAATAGTTCCTCTATTGCCTTTACTTTATCAGAGGGAGATTCTTCCAGAAGAGGATATTTTTTCCCGTCTTTTTCCAGAAATGTCTGTCCTTTATCATCATTAACGGGTTGCAGAAAAATATATGTAGATTTTTCTTTCCCGTATACACCAATATTCAGGAGAAAGATAAAAAATATTGATACCATAATGATAAGAGCTTTGTTCATAATTATTGACCTTCTTTCTTAATTTTTATAGTTTTGCATTACCTCCAGTCTCCGGTCAGCACAAAAGGTGCCCAGAAGAACGGATGGGGGTAGGTTTTTACTATATCAAGCTGGGCGAGCCTCATAGCTTCTGTTTTATTATTATCTTTCAGGTAATAATAAAACCTCTCCATCAATCTGGCCGTAGATACATCCGATACATCCCACAGGCTCGAACATATGGTGGGAGTTCCTGCGTAGATGAAAGCTCTCGTTAATCCCACCAGTTCGTCTCCGTTTGTTTCTTTTCCCAGGCCGGTTCTGCAGGCGCTCAAACATATTAAATAAGATTTCAGATTTAAATCGAATATTTCATAAACATTTAATTTTCTGTCTGAAAATACGAGAGAAGAAAAAAGAGGAGAAACAGGATCGAGAATACTGTGTGTGGCAAAGTGCAATATATCGAATTTATCTCCTTTTTCATATAATTTATCTGTCGTCATATGAGAACCTGCGTAGATTTCATTTTCTTGAAAATAAGGAATAATAGATTTTATTTCATCTTCCGTACCGGGAAGAGACGAGAGATCTCCTGCCTTAACATTTCCGAGTTCAAAAGCCAGAAGGCTCTCTTTTTTGAATTTATTCTTATGCCGGCAGTATTTTAAAACACTGGCTGACGGAAGATACCCTGTTTCATATTTTTTTATAAGCAACGTGCCATTGCTATCGATTAAAATCTGAAAGGGCAGGTAATAAAGAACCCTGTGGGGCACTATAAGGATCCTCTTTTTCCCTTTCAGATAATTTCTCCCCGTCTTTAAGGAGCATATTATAAAGTTTCTGTGAAATGTTACGCCACCTGTTACCGGTGATCTTTTCGGCGGTCATATGTTCACAGATCATCTCTCTGTAGGCTTTTACCCGTTCTGTCATCTTTTTTTCAGATTAATTTAATATCACATTATTAAAGCTGTCACTTCCTATTATCCAGACATAAGAATTATCTTTTCCGAGGAAATATTCGATTATTACCGTATCTTTATCCAGGAGCGGCTGAATTTCGGAAAGGGATAAAGGATTTACGCTTATAAAACTGGTATATTCCGGGTTCTCCATTTTAATTTCCTCTACGAGTTGCTCATATTGAATTTTGAGTTGTTTTAATTCTTCATCTGCTTCATTTATAAAAGCACTTCTCCCGGTAAATACGGATTCTTCTTTTTCCTTTCTTATATAGCTGGACATGTATCTTATCCTTGTGATAAGTTCCTCTTCTTTCGATATTAACTCCGGCCTGACTCCATGATGGATATCTATCTTCTGATTTGCCAGTGTGTCAAGAAATGCTCTGGCCCGTGCTTTTTCATTGTAATCAAAAGCCTCTCTGCTCCTGTTCAGCCTTACAAGAAG
>DAIOEN010000363.1:0-3664 GCA_036746235.1 Vulcanimicrobiota bacterium
TATAGAAAATCAGGGTACTATTTTTATTACAAATGATAAAAATTTAAAGAAAGTTAAGGAAATAGAGGTGCTGGTTTTACAGGATTATATATAATAATGATATTTCAATAAAACAGGGAAATATAAGAGAAATTTTTCTCTGATTCTCCTGTTTTACATTTTCTTTCCCTGTTTATCAAGGAAGGATTTTTAAGAGACAAATGGAATTAATCACATTGTAAAAATCAGCATTTAATAAGAATTTTGTCAGTCTGCGCTTATCCTGAAATAAGCGTGTATTATATGAAGTAACGAGAAACGATCCCCGCGTGACGCGTGACGCGTCACGCGTCACGATCCTGGAGTTATTATGGACATTACATTATCCAGAGATGATATATTAAAAGCCATAAAAAGTGCCGGCATTGTCGGAGGAGGTGGTGCGGGATTTCCCACACACATAAAATATAACAGCAAAGCAGATATTGTTATAGTAAACGGCGCAGAGTGCGAACCTCTTCTCAGGGTAGATCAACAGTTAATGGCCCTGAAACCTGAAGAAGTAATAAAAGGTCTTACAATTGCCATGAAGGTTACAGGAGCTGAGAAAGGTGTTATTGCTCTTAAAGGGAAATATAAAGATGCCATAAAATCTCTTAATGCTGTTCTTTCTGGCCGGAAAGATATATCTCTCCATATTATGGGCAATTATTATCCTGCAGGAGATGAACAGACACTTGTTTATGAAGTTACAGGCAGAATAGTCCCTGAAGGCGGTATCCCTTTAGCCGTAGGTGCTGTCGTAAGCAATGGAGTGACTTTATATAACGTTTTTAAAGCTTTCCAGGGAGAACCTGTAACAGAGCGTCCTATGACTGTAACAGGAGAAGTCAAAAATCCTGTTACTCTGAATGTTCCCGTAGGTACATCTATAAGAGACGTTCTTTCATATGCCGGAGGGGTAAAGATTGAGAATCCCGTCATAATAAGGGGAGGGCCTATGATGGGCTCTATAACGAAGGATCTCGAAGAACCGGTTATGAAAACAGACAGCGGCCTTATTGTGTTGCCTCCCGAACATTATCTTGTTAAAACTAAAACCAGGGATATAAAGGTAAATCTGGCACATACAAAGATGTGTGAAATGTGCACCTATTGTACTATGTTATGTCCGAGATATTTACTTGGCCATAATATTCAACCCCATTTAATTATGCGTATCGTAGGATATGGTATGGAGAAAGCTTCAATAAACGACCTGTGTCAGGCCTACCTGTGCTGCCAGTGCGGTATATGCAGTATGGTTGCCTGCCCTGTTGATCTGAAACCGAAGGAGGTCTATGCAGGCATATTGAAGGAATTGAGAGAGAAAAATATTCCCAATCCCCATAAGCAAAAAGAACTTACACCACGTCCGTTTATGAAATTACGAAGGATTTCTGCAGCAGGGCTTGTAACAAGACTGGAATTGACCGGCTATGATGTAAAGGCACCTTGGAAGGATATTGACATACATCCCGGCAGGGTAAAAATACCTCTTAAACAGCACACAGGCGTGAGTTGCACACCTTCTGTAACTGTAGGAGACAGAGTCATAAAGGGACAGATTATAGGTACAGTGCCGGAAGGCATAACAGGTGCATATATCCATGCATCCATATCAGGTTATGTTTCGGAAATTTCAAATTCTATAATAATCGAGGGTAAATAACCCGTCACGCGTCACGCGTCACGCGTCACGCCTGTAAAGAAAGGTGGCTAATTATGAAAGAATTAAAAGAAAAAATAAATCAGGCTGTATCTTCCATAAGGAGTAAAACTTCACTCGTTCCCGAAGTGGGACTTATTCTCGGCTCAGGTCTAGGTGTTCTTGCAGAGGAAATAGAAGAAAAAGTGGTTATAAAATACAGTGAAATTAAAAATTTCCCTCTTTCTACGGTAGAAGGTCATGCAGGTGCTTTTGTTACAGGAAAACTTGAAGGTAAAACAGTTATTGCCCAGCAGGGAAGACTTCATTATTATGAAGGTTATCCAATGAAAGACATTACCCTTCCTGTAAGGATTATGAAAGCTCTCGGCGTGAAAATGATCATAGTTACAAATGCGGCAGGTGGCATTAATCCCGATTTTGTGGCAGGAGATTTGATGATCCTGGAAGATCATATAAACCTTATGGGTTATAATCCTCTTATAGGCGTAAATGATCCCGAACTGGGGCCGAGATTCCCTGATATTTCTCAGGTTTATAATAAGGATTTCAGAGAACTGGCATTTAATATTGCAGAAAAACTGGGACTTAAACTTCAGCACGGTGTTTATGTGGCAGTAAGCGGCCCTTCCTACGAAACAAAGGCAGAAGTAAAGTATATGCGCATGATAGGCGGAGATGCAATAGGTATGTCTACCGTAACAGAGGCAATAGTGGCAGGTCATTCAGGCATACCATGTCTTGGTATATCCTGTATAACAAACTGTATAGATCTGGTTTCGGATAAAAAACTTACCCATGAAGAGGTTATTGAGGTAGGTAATGCCACAATTCCTAAGTTTTCCAGACTTGTGAAAGAAATCATCAAGGAGTTGAAATTCTCATGAGAATGGTTGATCTCATCTTAAAAAAAAGAGACGGAGAGAGCCTTACAAAAGAAGAAATAGAATTTATAATCAAAGGCACAACAGATGATACGATACAGGATTATCAGCTTACGGCATGGCTTATGGCAGTATATTTTCGCGGTATGACGGAAGATGAAGTGGTTAATCTGACCATGTCCATGCTTGAATCGGGAGAAAAAATAGATTTGACTTCTATTGCAGGTGTAAAGGTTGATAAACACAGCACAGGCGGTGTTGGAGACACTACTACCCTGGTTCTTGCCCCTCTTGTCGCTGCGGCAGGCATACCTGTTGCCAAGATCTCAGGCCGCGGCCTGAGTCATACGGGGGGAACACTGGATAAACTTGAGTCTATTCCCGGTGTTACTACATCAATAGAACTGGAAGATTTTATAAAACAGGTAAAACATATAGGTGTTGCAGTGGCAGGTCAGACTGCAAATTTAACTCCTGCAGACAAACGTCTTTATTCCCTGAGAGATGTTACGGGAACGGTAGACAGTATTCCTCTCATTGTAGCCAGCATAATGAGCAAAAAAATAGCTTCCGGTGCCGACTGCCTCGTACTTGATGTAAAGGTCGGAAGCGGCGCATTTATGAAGAAAGCTGACGATGCAAGAATACTCGCACAATCTATGGTAAAGATTGGAACTCTTATGAAGAGGAAGGTTACTGCGATTTTAAGTGATATGGATCAGCCTCTGGGGATGGCCATCGGAAATGCCATTGAAGTTCAGGAAGCTTTTGAGATTCTCAGAGGCGAAATTACAGGGGGACCACTCAGGGAAGCATCTCTTACTCTCGGTGCCCATATGTTGTTACTTGCCGGTGCATGCGGTGATATTAAAGAAGGAAAAGAGAAACTTCAGGAACTTATTTCCAACGGCATGGGAGTAAGAAAAATGGAACAGCTTATTGAAGCACAGCATGGCAATCCGAAGGTAGTGGAAGATCCCTATTTACTTCCTCAGGCCAAATATGTTTCTTCGGTTCTGGCTCCTTCATGCGGTTATCTTCAGAGCGTAAATGCCGAAGAGGTAGGAAGATCTGCCATGATACTCGGAGCAGG
>DAIOEN010000363.1:3764-4933 GCA_036746235.1 Vulcanimicrobiota bacterium
TCTATCTGAGTTCCCTTGTGGAAACACCTGCAGAAGCAAGAAGACTTATTTCCCAGGGATTTATTACTGTTGACGGCCAGAGATTTCTGGACGTGAATGAACATATTGCCGTTAAAGATGGCATGACTCTCGGAGTCGGGAGATTTTCTTTTTGTAAAATAAAAATCTTACATGCTTGAGGTGTGATTTTCTATGAAGAAATTACTTCTTTTATTTCTTGTATTTCTTTTTATAATACCATCAGTTCTCGCAGGAAGTAAATTAAAAGACTACAATACTCTTGTAATATACATAAAAAATCAGGAATATAAAGGTAAGAAATTTTTGCATGAAGATGGTATGATCTATGCTTCTGCCGGTGATCTTCGTAAGATTTTAAAATTTGAGTATAAATATGACAGAGAGAAAAAACTTTTATATGTTAATGATGCCCCCTATGAATATGTTTATATATTGAAAGGACAGGAAGTATATGTTCCTCTGACAACCTTCTGTACTTTTCTCGGTTACTATCCGACCTATACTGAATGGTCAAATACTCTCGACATATCGACAAGGGAGGTTAAAGAGCCAGATTCTGTCCCTTCTGTTCCTGCAAAGACTGTAGACGGTGCTACTTATATTCTTTATATTCCGTCAGATCTTGACAGCAGTAAGAAATATCCGCTTGTTATCGCTCTGTCACCTGATGCAAATGCGGCAGGGCTTATAGATTTTTGGAAGGATATAGGAGAAACCTATAAAATGATAATAATTGCTTCCAAAGAATACAGGAACGGACAGGATATTGAACCTCCCGTAAAGAGTATGGCAAATACCGTAAAGAGTTTCTTCGGCACCTATCCCATAGATGAGAAAAGGATAATAGCTACAGGCATGTCCGGCGGCGGTATGGGTTCTCATGCCTTTTCTTTTTTATATCCTGACCTTATAAGAGGTATTATAGTAAATACAGGTATGATGCATGAAGAATTTGCAAAAGAGCAGGCCAGTTATCCCCGCGGTAAAATAGCCGTATTTCTTGCCAGCCCTGCTGATTTTCGTTATGATGAAATGAAAAGGGACAGAGCTTTCCTTGAAGGTCTCGGATGGAAAACAAACTGGATAGAATTTGAAGGAGGACATGTAGTGGCACCTGTATCTGTATATCATCAGGCTGTCAGATGGAT
>DAIOEN010000364.1:0-4921 GCA_036746235.1 Vulcanimicrobiota bacterium
AAAGAATATAATTTCCGCAAATCATATTTTTATAGACTCAACCAGCATTATTATAATTTAAATGTTCGTGACGGGTTTAATCCCTGCGCATCATACATTACGCTTTACGCATTAAGAGGTTATTATGAACCTGCCTATATAGTTTTACACATAATAAATAGAGGAGATTTAATAAAAAAATAGAATTAATATAATTAATGTCAGGTTTGTTTTTAAACAATTATAAATTATTTATTTAACTAATTAACAAGGGAGGAATCAATAATGAATGCAAGTTATCCGTTAAAACTGAGCTTTAAACTGCTAGCTTTTGCCCCCCAGGTTTATGTTAAAGATTCTACTGGAACTCAAATTTTATATGTAAAACAGAAACTCTTCAAACTCAAAGAAGCTGTGAATATTTATTCAAATGACAGTCAATCACAGCAGTTATATTCAATTAATGCCGACAGAATAATAGATTTTTCTGCGAAATATAATTTTACCGACATGCAGGGAAGCAATCTGGGAGCAGTAAAAAGACAGGGTATGAAATCACTCTGGAGAGCGACCTATCAAATCCTGGAAGATGATACTGAATTTTTTACAATTCAGGAAGAAAATCCATGGGTAAAGATAGGAGATGCAGTTTTAAGTGAAATACCGATAGTAGGCCTGGCATCGGCATATTTACTTAATCCTACTTATCTGGTAAAAAAGACCGGTACAGATCAGGTAGTTATGAAGCTTAAAAAAATGCCATCCTTCTGGGGTAAAGAATTTGAAATTACAAAAGAAGACCCCGGTCTTCAGGACAGAGAAGAACAGATCATTCTCCTCTCAATTTTAATGATGGTTTTACTGGAAAGACAGAGAGGGTAAGCAGTTAGCAGTTAGCAGTGACCAGTGACCAGTGACCAGTGACCATAGTATTTTTTATTACGATGGTCACTTTTCACTGAAATATTTCTTTATTATCTCCAGCAGACCCGAATGTATTCCTTTATTTGCCACAAGAACTTTACCGTTATATATATGGTTATCCTCGCCATTAAAATCTGTAATGACTGCTCCTCCTTCTTTTGCTATTATAGAACCTGCCGCTATATCCCATGGGCTTAAACCTAATTCCCAGTAAGCATCACATCTTCCGCATGACGTATAACATAGATCGAGTGATGCAGCACCTGTCCTCCTCATGTCACTGATATGTTTAAACATATCAGAGAAACACTCCATATATATATCAAAATATTCGGGCCATTTGAAAGGAAAACCTGTTGCAACAAGGGCATGTTTCAAATTATCTCTTCTGGAAGTCTCTATCTTTCTGCCATTTAAATAAGCACCTTTACCCTTTTCTGCCGTGAACATCTCATCTCTTAGAGGATCATATACTACCCCCAGAAGAATCTCTTTTTCTACTTCAAGAGCAATGGAAATTGCAAAAACAGGAAATGAATGTATATAATTATTTGTTCCGTCCAGAGGATCTATAATCCATTGTACAGAAGGCGAATTATTATCCCATTCATCTTCTTCTGCCATGATATGATGACCCGGAAAATTTTCTTTAAGTATTTCTACTATAGCTTTCTCGGAAGCCCTGTCTGCAGAGGTAACAAAATCATTTGCTTTTTTTGTATTTATAGAAATACTATCTATTTTATTGTAATGAGAAAGTAAAATTCTTCCCCCTTCTCTTGCAGCTTTACATACTGTATCTATCATATCGTTACCTAAAAAGAAAATCCGTCTTCAGACGAAGAAGGTGGAGGGGAAGGAAGATTCGTTCCACCTGCAGGGGGAGGAGGAACAGGAGAAGGAGATGAAGGAGGAGGAGATGATATAGCAGGGATAGGAGAAGGAGCAGAAAGAACTGAAGGAGCAAAAGATGGTTTAGAAGGTATTGACGGCACAGGTGCCGATGCGCCGATACCGCTGTCAGGCCTTGTCCCCAGGGCAGGATTACTGTATTCCAGTTTATAATCTCCTATTTTATAACTATCATTATCCCAGAGTAGATCTTCATATATCTGTTCGGATTTTCCTCCTGTCTCACGGGTTATTTTAGACATCTGAACAGGTATTATGCGAATACGATCTTTATTATTAAATTTTATAGGAATAAGTTCTGCATGAAAAGGTGTGACATTACCATCGGAAAGGATAATATCATTCATGTTGCCGCTGCCGATTTTGAGCCTTTTCTTATCTTTTTTCGGCAGTGTATCCAGTTTATTATTAAGCATAATCTGGCCCTGCGGATTGGTAATAATTACGGTTCCGAAAAATTTCGGAGCAGACTTCATAAACATTACAGCTATCACTATAATTATTAACAATATGAAAGCTCCTATAACACCAAAAATCCATTTATGTTCCATTATATTAAAAGGAGGTTCCGAAAGCTGTATTTTATACTCTTCGGCAAGTTCCCTAGCCCTCTGTCCGAATATGCCCGATTTATCAAGAGAAAGAACTCTGTTCAATTCATCTTTTGCGTCTTTTTTCTTACCTTCAAAGGTTTCACTCTGAGCAAGATGACAGCAGGCCAGACCAAAAATACTTTTATAGTCATCTTTATTAGTTTTCGATCTGATTGTATAAAAATTCACATCTCCCTGTAATGAGCCTGCCATATTGGCAGCAAGGGCTCTGTAATAATAGGCTTCAACATTATTCGGGTCCATAGTTACGGCTTTACTGAACAATTCTTTTGCAGTTTCATATTCTTTATTATTATATTTCTGTTTTCCAAAAACAAAGGCCTGTTTGGAACCGGGAACATTTACGGTATTACCGCCATCTTCCTGGGCGACAGATGGAAACAAAGAGAATATAAATAATAAAATGGCTATATAGAAGATTTTTTTCATATTCAATCAACTCCGCTTTATTAAAGGTATTTTTTTCAATTCCTGAATATTTTTTGCACCGCCACAGAACATGGCAATTTTAAATTGCTCTATAATTTCTACAAGTTTTTCTTCCACCTCTTCTGCAGATACGGTGGCAGGTTTCACGAAAGGAAGAGCCATACCTGCAAGGTCTGCACCGAGTGAAATAGCCCTGGCACATTCCACACCATTCCTTATACCTCCAGATGCTATAACAGGAAGAGAGGGAAACACCTGTCTCACTTCTAATAAAGATTCGGCAGTGCTTATCCCCCAGTTAAAAAAAGGTTTGAGTATATTTTTTCTTAAATTGCTGTTCTGAAGATAATATTCCATAATAATACAGGAAGTTCCTCCTGCACCTGCCGTATCTATAGCAGAAATTTTTATATCTTTAAGCTTCTGTGCAGTGTCAAAAGAAATACCATTTCCTGTTTCCTTTATTACTACAGGGAAAGGGAAATCTTCGCAGAAATCTTTTAATATTTCCTGTAAACCGCCATATTCAGGATTACCTTTTTCCTGAGAAACTTCATGGAGAGGATTTAAATAAACTGCAAGTCCGTCTGCTTTTATTTCTCTGACAATTTTTTTACATGCTTCAATTCCAAATTCTCTTGTATGATGTATGCCGATGTTGCCGAGTAAAAATATATCAGGCCCTTCGTCCCGGACATAAAAGGTATCGATAACCTCCGGATAAGTGAAAAGAATCCTCTGAGAACCGAGTCCGAGGGCAACTCCCATCTTCTGACATGCTCTGGCAAGATTTTTATTTATCTTTTTACCGGCATCTGTCCCTCCTGTAATGGCTGTAATCATAAGGGGAACTTTTAATTTCTTACCCATAAATTCTGTTTCTGTATTTATTTTATTAAAATCTACGGAAGGGAAGGCAAGATGTGAGAAATCGTATTTTTCAAAACCATTTTTCTTATCACCATATTCAATTTTTTCATGTAAAGCCACGTATATATGGCTGTCTTTTCTTATTTTATGCATAAAGGTAACCTGCTGCAGGAACAGAACAGGTCTGTCCCTGCAGTTTTAAATAACTAACGCTGAATTACAAATTCAGTACGCCTGTTATTGGAGCGACCGTCTTCAGTATCATTTGTATCTATGGGTTTTGTCTCACCAAAACCTTTGGCAATAAGCCTGTCCTTCTTTATCTGAGGATATTTCTTCAGTAAATAGGCTTTTACGGAATTGGCTCTGGACTGGGAGAGTTCCATATTCATCTGATCATCTCCCTCACTATCGGTATGACCTTCAATTCTTATATAAAGAGTCGGGAAATGGAGTAATTTTTTACCGATAGTATCTATGGTGAAGTAAGAATTCTTATTTATTGAAGAAGAACCTGTTTCAAAATATATGGGCGGCACTTCCAGAGTTGCAATATCCTGATTTTTCGGTTTGGAAGGAGTCGGTTTCGGTGTCGGTTTTGCAGGTTTTGCAGTTGGTTTTTTAGTAGGTTCAGGAGCCTTTGTCGGCTCGGCGGCTTCCGTAGGTTCCTCTGCAGGAGTAGTATCTGCTACTGCCACTTCTGTCGGTACTGCTGTAGGTTCGACTGCTACCGGCTCTATCTTTGTAGCAATATCCTTTGGCACAGCCTGAACAAAAGTCGAATTAAATACGTCTTTTCCTGAAGCAGGCTTGGTTACAAGTCCTTCCTGTTCCCATATCATACCTGCAGTATCAAAAATATCTACAAACTGTCCCGGTTTGGAGGAAGTACCGAAATATTTCTGGTTTTCATCAAGATCTGCAAGTTTCAGACCGCTGAGCATACCTTCCACATCTTCAGGTTTCAGGCCCAGTCCGTCTGCCATGATTTTATTTGCTTCATCTGTATTCTTTTTCCAGTATTCGAGACCTCTGAACCATCCGTTTACAAATTTCTGTATATCTTTCGGACGTTTTTTAATTACATCATCTCTTGCTATTATAATGTCAAGAATAAGTCCCTGTGCATCGGCACTTGTCATGAGTATTTTTCCGTTCGGCGAGCTTCCTGCCTGGGAGACATATGGTTCCCA
>DAIOEN010000365.1:0-4916 GCA_036746235.1 Vulcanimicrobiota bacterium
CATCACGGGTCATAATTTTACATATTTTTATATTGGTTTAATTTTGAAAGGCAGGAAATATCCAGTGAACATTACATTAATTTTTCCACCTCACTGGGTGGTTCATCAACCATATTTGAGTCTTCCGTCTCTGACTGCTTACCTGAGAGAAAATGGTTATAATGTAATACAGAGAGATATAAATATAGAAAGTGCCGATGATTTATTCAGAACCGTTGTCTTAAAAGATGCCTATAAAAAACTTCAAAAAAAGTTGGAATATTTAAAGAATTTAAAGAATAGAACATCAGGGGAAGAAATTCTGTTAAATAATTTATCTTTTATGGAAGACAGAGATTATGCGGAATATACCAGAAATATCCTTCGTATGGTTAAATATTCAAAGGATGTAATGAGGGATAAAGACAAATTTTTTGATTTTCCTCTTTATCGTGACAGTATAAATGATATTTTATTTGCCTATTATATACTGGGTATTCTTCATGAAACAAATATAGATTTTATGACCTTTTACAGGGAAGGATATCCCGGTACCAGCATAGAAGGTATAGTTAAATATATTCATGATGAAGAAAACAATTATTATGCAGATTATTTCAGACATGTTACAATTCCTTCTTTACAAAAGAAACCGTCAGAACTCTATGGCATATCCGTATCAAGTCTTACCCAGATACTCCCCGGATTGACTCTTGCCGGTATGATAAAAAAGGCCATTCCTCAAGCCCATATCTGTATGGGAGGAAATATTTTTACAAGAATTGCGGAAAAACTTGTTACTCCCTGCCCTCTGTTCGATTTTTTTGATTCTGTTATAATCTATGAAGGGGAAGTGGCATTACTTGAACTGGTAAAGGCACTGGAACATGGATATGGCTTTGAGAATATTTCAAATTTTATATACAGGGATAAACATGGCGAAATTATTCATAATAAAAATCTCTCTCTTCCTGATATAAATTCTCTTCCTGTGCCGGATTTTGACGGCCTTCCCCTGGAAAGGTATTTCTCTCCCTTTAACGTATTCCCTTTACTCACAGGGAGAGGATGTTACTGGAATAAATGCGCCTTCTGCAGGCATAAATCTATTTATGGAAATACTTATCGTGCAAGAAAAATAGAAAAAGTTATGGATGATATAGAAATACTCTGTAAAAAATACGGTGCTAAATATATTACTTTTTATGATGAAGCAATTCACCCTGTAAGATTAAAGAATATCATCGCTGAGATAATGAAAAGAAACCTGGATATTCGATGGGAAGGGACTCTGAGGGGGGAAAAGGAATTTGACAGGGAACTTGCATGCATGGCTTTTAAAGCAGGTGCCAGATTACTTTCCTTCGGGCTGGAATCAGCATCTCCCAGAGTGTTAGACCTTATGTGCAAGGGTATTGACATCAATGTATTCAGGGAAGTGGTACGTTACAGCGCAGAAGCAGGCATATGGAACTATGCCTCCTTTTTTACCGGATTTCCGACGGAAACAGAAGAAGAAGCTATGGAAACAGCAGATTTTATTCTGAAAAATCAGGATTTTATCCATTCAGTATCTCTGAATGTACCTTTCTTTGCTGTAGAAAATACCGATATAGATAAAAATCCTGAAAAATATTTTATTGAAAGCCTGACACCTATGGAAGGATGGGAACTTGCCGTAGGATATAATTATACTGTCACTGAAGGCATGTCTCAGAAGAAAGCCGGTGAAATGGCACTTGAAATATGCAATAAAATAAAACGGGATCATCGTCAGAGCAGCATATTCAGTTCCATGAACAGAGTCCATCAGATGCTCTATGCAGATCATTTCAATACAAATAATCTGGCTTCTGTAATCACGAAAGATTTTACCTGAACTTTTTGAGATTTTGACTATGGAAGTTTTTTGCTTTATAATCTAAAAGAAAGGAGTGATTTAAATGCATTATAAAACAATCTGCTGCCTTATGGTATTGATTGCATTATTTTTTTCAGGCTGTTTTTGTACAGGAAGCGATAACACTTCAGGTATAAAAGAAGGCTCTATTGCCCCCGGATTCAGTCTTAAAGATACAGATGGAAAACCCTTTGACTCTGGAAGATTAAAAGGGAAAGTGCTATTTCTTAATTTCTGGCGCTCAGGTTGAGGGGCCTGTGTAACGGAGATGCCTCAGTTGGAGGCATTACACAATAAGTATAAAGATAAAAAATTCTTATTGCTTGCAATAAATACGTCTGAAAGTTCATCAGAAATTAAGGATTTTATGACTGCCAATAAATGTACCTTCCCGGCTCTTGTGGCGGAAAATACCGATGTATCGCAAAAATATGAAATCAAATATGTACCTACCAGTTTTATTGTAAATAAATCCGGTATAGTAAAACATATGAGTGTAGGTGCAAGAGAATCCGATAAATGGGATGGCATTATAGAAAAGCTTCTGGCAGAGTAAATTTTTTTCGGAGATATTTTAGCTGAATCTTCAAGCAGAAAAACAGGTAATATTTTCATTCCTGTAATGAACATAGAGACATATGAAATTTACAAACAGAGAAATACTTGATTTTATTGAGAAAACAGCCTTCCTTCATGAAAGAATAAATGGAGATTTCATTCCCTCTTCTATGGAAGATGAAGAACAAATAGACTCTTATATAAAGAGATGGAAAGAAATTTCTGCTGAAAATGATGACCTGTCTTTTCAGAGAAGACTTTCCTTTAATAATATTGATATAGATAAAGTAAGGCCTGTAATGGGAAAAATCACTTTCCCCGTTAGAGACAAAATTCCTTTCTGGTGTGACATACTGAAGAAGATTATTAAGAGAAAGGCAGTTTCTCTGAAAAAAATCAGGTCGGAAAAGGTCTATCTCTGTGGAAATCTCGCTTTTGACGAATTTTTTATTCCTTTTGTAATGATTGCTATGGAAGAACTTGCCGGGACAACAGGTGACTCATACCATGTTCTTACTGGAAAAGCTTCTGTCATGGTGGAATATAATCTCCTTTATTCTCTGAATATGTTATGCGTAAAATCCGTATATGAAGCATTCACGGTATTTCTTTCGGAACAGGAATCCTCATCGAAACATGGTCTATATTACGATCATTTTATAAGAAAACATTTGAAAAATTCTTTTAAGGATTTTTTTATGACCTACCCTGTCTCCGGTCGACTTGTTTCTACATTTATACAACTATGGGTAGAGTCTTTGAGTGAATTTTTTCTGAGATTTAAGAAGGATTTACCTGAAATTTCAGAAGTTTTTTATAAAGATAATAACCCCGGATATATTACAGATTTAAAAATTGGACTTTCTGACAGGCATAACGGAGGAAGAACAGTTATAGCTATTACCTTCTCTTCCGGATTAAAACTTGTCTATAAGCCCCGGAGTATGTCTCTGGATTGTTCTTATATGAAATTACTTTCCTGGTTCAACGAAAAATCCGGTATAACTGATTTTAAATTCTTTAAAATACTGGATAGAGGAGATTACGGATGGGCGGAATTTATAGAATATATGCCCTGCAAAACAGAAGAAGAGGGAAGACAATATTACAGAAGGACAGGTCATCTTCTCTGTCTGTTATATGTCCTTGGAAGCACGGACTGTCATATGGAAAACTTGATTGCCTGCGGAGAGTATCCTGTTTTTGTAGATTTAGAGACTCTTATGGAGCCGGAAGTGAGACTTTTCGGAGAAGAAAAATATTCCCGGAGGGTCAGAGCCCTTGCAGATAAAGAGTTTTTCTCTTCAGTAATAAAAACAGGTATTCTTCCACGGTGGACTTTTGATCAGGAGAAAAAACCTTATGACGTGAGTGCTCTTGGCAGTATTGGCGATCATGGAAGACCTTTTCTTAAAGAAATATGGAAAAATTTAAAGACCGATTCTATAAAAATGGACATAGAAGAAGCAGAATTCAAACAGTACCGGAATGTTCCTTTTCTTGACGGTAAAGCTCTCTGTCCTTTTGAATATAAAGAATTTATTCTGGAAGGCTTCAGAGATTTTTATTCATTTCTTATAAGATACAGAGACGATTTACTTTCTTCAGATTCCCCTCTGAAAGAACTTAAAAATAAACCTGTAAGATTTTTTTTCCGCTTTACAGGTGACTATGGCATTATGATAAGACAGGTCATGGAACCTTCATTGCTGCGAGATCCTCTTATGTGGAGTATTACATTGGATGGACTGGCACATAAAAAGGATGGAAAACACCTCTGGCCCGTTATTAAATCAGAGATTTTAAGCCTCGAACAGTTAGATATACCTTCTATAACCTGTCTCTCAGACAGTAAGGATCTTTATCCGGGGGAGGGAGAAAAAATAGAAAATTTCTTTCATAGCTCCGGTTATGATAATGTTATAAACCGTATAAAAAAACTTGATTCAAAAGATATGGAAAGACAGACTCTGCTTATATGCTCGTCTCTCTATGCAAGGACTGTAATACCTTCCGAAGATTTTGAAGATTATAATTTTGATGAAAAAACTCATCATGATAATCTGCTTATAGGAAAAAAACTTCATGTAGCAGATTTTAGAGGCGTGGAGCGAAGTCTTGATGATGATTTTCTGATAGGACAGAGACTTAAGGAACATGCTATTTCTTTTGGTGATGCAGGTGTAAGCTGGACCTGTTATAAATATGTCAGCACAATAAACAGATTTCAATTAGAACCTGCAGATTACAGCCTTCATAACGGTATATGCGGTATTGCCCTTTTCATGTCAGCTCTTGAGAATATTCAGAAAAAAGGCATATATACAGAAACAGTTCTCTCCGCTCTAAAACCAGTTTTTACCGACCTTGACGATAAGGATTTTTCTGATCTTCTTCTGGAAGAATCCGGTGTAGAAGGTATAAAGTCTATTGTTTACACTCTTAATTCTATAAGTCACTTTCTGGATATGCCTTTTAT
>DAIOEN010000366.1:0-4909 GCA_036746235.1 Vulcanimicrobiota bacterium
GCGCAAAAATACCTTTCGGGAAAGCTATTAAAACAATAAAAGAAGGAATAAAAGAAGAAGGCATAATAACTCCTCAGGAAGCAGCCCTGTCATTTATTTATGAAAGCGGAAGACGTAAGTATGCTTCTGTGGATACTCCTTCAGTCTCTGCCATAGATCTGAATAAAACAGGTAATGTCAATAAAATACTCGCTCCTCTCACAGAAGCTCTGAAAAAACATACCGATAAAAAGCTGCTCAGAAACCTGGTTAAAAAAAGTCAGCAGTTCTATAACAGTAAAGGTAAAAAAGAATTTCTGGATCTCAGGGATTTTACAAAGGTAATTGCAGATGAGATGAAATTTTCAGATCCTCATCTTGCAGAACTGGCGAAAAAACTGAATAAAGAACTGGAGGAAATGGTTCTGGGAAATTTCTACGAAGGTGAAATTTTTCAAAATTCAGGTGGTATTGCCATATTCGCTCCTTCAACAAGAGATGAAAGAACGGAGAAAATTTCCAGAAAAATCTATCCTGAACTGGAATTGAACAAAGAAACAGGGTGGAATGATTTTATAAATAAAATAGCAACAGATAATCATTTTAAAAATTTTCTTGCTTCCATAGGAGTCGGAGAAAAAGAGCTGAAGGTTCTGGACAAATTTTTCACCCTTACAAGACAGATCTTTAATGCAGGAGTAAGTATCGGCAGCATAGGACTTGCTCTGACATGTCTTGATAATGTGGTAAACGGACAGCTGGCAGGCCCTGTAGGGACAGCAGTAGCTCTCAGCCTTGGCGGGACTGAAATTTCTTACGGAATAAAAAATACCTATTTATATGCTACAAATGAAGAAATAAAAGACAGGAAACAGATTTTAGACCCTCTCTTCTATACAATGGAAGGTGTTGCAATTACATCCACTATGTCTTTACCTGCAAAGATTCTCGGTACTATGGGCAAGCAAATTGTACAGGGTATCGGAGCAATGGGAGGAGCATACCATGCTATTACGGGAGCTTATAAAGTTTTTTCGGCCTTAAATGATGATAAGTTGATCAATAAAAAAGAAAAAGTAGTAGACAACACTCTTGACAGCATGAGAGGCATTGCCGTAGTTGCAGTAACCATGGGAATAATACTGGGAGCAGGGGCAACCTTTACAACACCGGCAGGTATTGTTGCCGGTGCTATACCTGTAGCAAGAGCAATCTACAACATACTCAGTAACATAAAAGATCTTAAAGCAGAAGACGTGGATATGAAAAGTTTCAGGGAAAAACTGGCAGAAATACAGAACATGTCAGGTGCTAAACCGAAACATTATATATCTCCTACAATAAAGGGTATTATTGAAGGTGCGGGAGCGATATAGTCGTGACGCGTGAAGAGTGACGCGAGGATAATGACCGTTTTGATATTAACAGGTTATTTTTGAATAGTCCCATAGTCGTGAAAAGTGAAAAGTGAAATAATGGAAATAAAAAATACACCTTATATATATACAAAATCTTCCGAATATAAAAAACCTCCTGAAACTGAGGGAGATAAAGATAGTTTTACCTCTTCGGAACCGCAGGAAAAGGAATGGACATTTCTTGTATATCTGAATGCAAGAGGAAAGAATGACAAACTTGCCTTTTATAAATTAAGCGATCTGGAAAGAACCGGTTCAGATGAAGATATAAACATAGTTGCAGAAGTAACAAGAGACAGACATTTTATCGATAGACTGACAGGAGACTGGGAAGGCACAAAGAGATATTATGTAACAAAAAATAAACACAGAAAAACAAATCAGGTCGCCCACCTGTTCATGCCATTTCATACGAAAACTATTAAATCACCAGTTATAGATGAAATGTCTGCCAGAGATGAAACTGCCCCTGAAAGCCTTAAAGATTTCCTGAAATGGGGTATGAAAAATTACCCTGCAAAACATTATGCCGTTATAGTATCTTCTTCAGGTGAAAATGTAGACGGCATTATGAAATATAAAGATGAAAAGCTTACTATCCCTGAATTCGGAGAAGCACTGAGAGAAGTGGAGAAAGAAACAGATAAACAGATAGAACTTATGGTTCTGGAAGGCGGAAATTCGGCATCTATGGAGGTTGCTTCTGAAATATCTGATTCCGTCCATTATCTTGTAGCTTCAGAAGGAAGGCTTAAAGGCACCAAAATACCTTTTAAGAAAAGTCTCGACACGGTAAAACAGGGAATAAAAGAAAAAGGCCATATTACACCTGAAGAAGCAGGTAAAGCTTTTATCTATGAAAGCGGGAACCAGAAGATATCCTCCATTGCAACTCCGACCCTGTCTCTTCTGGATCTGAGTAAAACCGAAGAAGTAAATAAAATGCTGTCGGAATTCTCTTCAGCACTGAAAGATTACCCTGATAAAAAATTTCTCAGGAAACTGGTAAAGTTAAGTCAACAGTTCCAGGCAAAAGGCAAGAAGGACTTTGTAGATCTCAGGGATTTTGCGCAATACGTAATAAAATCTACGGAACAAACAAATCCTTTGCTGGCAGGAAAAGCCAGAAAACTGGATAAATCTCTGGAGGAAATGGTAAAAGTCAATTTCTATGTAGGTCAGGATGTGGATAAAGCAAAAGGTATAGGTATTTATGCGCCGGTAAAGAAACTTTCCGTATCAAGGCATATCCTTGATAATGTATATCCCGAATTGAAACTTGCAAAAGAGACGGAATGGCTTACCTTTATACAGGATCTTGCAAAAGACAAACGACTTTATGATTTTCTCAAATCCCGTGGTGCGAGCCATGAAGACATAGATTTTCTTGATAAATGCTGGTATAAAATCTGTGAAATTACAAAAAGTGCTGTTGGAATAGGAAGTATAGGTGCTGCAATTACAGCTTTTAAATATCTTATGAAAGGAACCCTTGCAGGGGCTCCCGGTCTGGCTATAGGTGTGGGACTGGGCCTTATTCAGACAGCATACGGAGTTAAAGAAGCCTACAACAAACTTTCCGATGAGGAACTTGAAAAAAAACTTCCTGCAGCAGAACCTATTTATAAGGCAACACAGGGTGCTGTCGTTACATCTGTTCTCGCCCTTCCCGGAAATGTGATAGACCAGGCAGGAGAAGGTATTGTAACAGGTATTGCAGCTCTGGGAGGAATATTTCAGGCTTTTAAAAATGGCTATGAAATCTATGATGCAGCAAAAGATAAAAATCTTATTAACAAGGGAGAAAAGATTACAGAGGAATTACTCGATGCTGTAAAAGGTCTTGCAGTAATTGCTGTAACTCTGGCAGTAACCTTCGGGGCAGCTTCGGGAATTACGACAGTAGCAGGCCTTGTGGCAGCAGGCATACCTGTGGCGAAGAAAATATTCAGTGTCCTTGTTACCTTAAAATATATGAGAGAAGACGAAAAAATAGACCCTCGCTCTTTTGATGAAAAAATGGAAAAAATCCTCAATCTTTCTACAGACAGTCCCAGATATTATATACCTCCCATTGTGAAAAATATAGAAGACAAAACAGGGATTATTTAGGGTCCATCATTTCAATTTTTTGGTAAAAATTTCGGAACAGTATTTTTCCCTGCATCCTCTTCTATTTTCATCAAACCTTCATAATGTTTTGCAAGGGCAACGGCAGGTATAAATCTGAGTAAGGTTATGAAAAGATTGAGAAAAGCCATGTAATGAAGAGGTAAAGCTGTTATTATGAGCAATAAACTTGTAATTCCGTCACCAAGGCGGTAGACAAATGTTTCCACTATGGCCTTTCCCTGATATTTAAAATCCCTGTCAGTAGGTATATAAAGAATTTCCCTTGAAGCCCTGTTGAAAGAATATTCTGTACTGTAATTACCGACATGATAAATGCTTCCGAAGGTAAGACCTGTAGACCAGATCAGGGAAAAAGAACCTGCAAGATTGACGACAGGTGCTATTAAAATAGTCGACAGAATACCTGAATATTTTACAGCACAATGAACACAGAAGAGCTGAAAAAACAATCCGAGGCCGTTGATCCAGAGATTCATTTCCGCCCAGAATTCTGTCCTTAATGCTTTATCGGTAATACTGTATTTTACTATGGCATTCATCTGGTTATAAAGTACTGTTGCCCCTGAAGTCATAAGAAAAGCTGCCAGAACCATCCATTGAAGATATCTGGATTGAACAACCAGTGAAAAACCGCTCTCCCCTTTCTCATGAGCCGATGTTTTTTCTTCTTTTTTCTCCTTATCACTGAGAGGAAGGAGTAAATACATGAAAGCTATGGTAATCATAAGAAGAAAAGAAGATAAAAAAAGAAGATTCTCCACTTCTATCCTGGTAGAAAGCCTTGCCGTGAGGTAACTTCCGGCAAGTCCTCCAATTGTACCCCCTGCAGTTATCTTGCCGAAATAAGACTTTGCTTCATTGCTGTTAAATATATCGTTTACAAAAGACCAGAACATGGTTACAGTAAAAACATTATAAATCCCTACAAAGAAATAATATATTATTATCCATATATACCGTCCCGGCTGTATTCCGAGAAAAGGTATATTTACCTGAGGCCATGACATCCTCAATATAAAGGCAAACCCTAAAAGACATAAAGAAAAAAATACTGTTACAATCTTGATTAAACCTTCCGGATTTTGAATACATGCCAGTCTGTCATAAATAAAATTAAAAAATATTATAAATACCATAACCCCTATACCGAGATATGGCACCCATTCATGAGGCAGTTCATTTGTAAGGGCTTCTCTCAGAGGTTTAACAATATAATAACCTGTCATTAAAGTAAATAACCACAGGAAAGATAACAGAGCAAGTTTATGTTCTCTTTTCATAACCAGGATAGAATAACATTCATTGCATATTTTTGCAACTATAACCAAAATCCACCATCAAAAAAAATGAAAAACTCTTTGATGTCGAATTTACAAGAT
>DAIOEN010000367.1:0-4883 GCA_036746235.1 Vulcanimicrobiota bacterium
TGGCCTGTAAAATATCCCGATTTTGAGCCATATTATACAAAAGCGGAAGAACTGCTTGAAGTATACGGTGAAGACGGTAAAGATCCCTGCGAACCGCCGAGATCGGCTCCATATCCATTCAAACAGATAGAACTCTCACCTCCTTCGCAGAGAATATACAGAGCAGCAGAAAACCTGGGATATAAGCCCTTTAAATTGCCGATGACCATTAATTTTGCCAATAAAGAAAGACCTCTATGTATCAAATGTAATACCTGCGACGGTTTTCCATGTAAAATAGGCGCAAAAAACGATGCGGCGGCAACACTCATCAGAAAGGCAAAAGAATTTAATCTGGAACTGAGAACAGGAGTTATAGTAAAAAAAGTTATAGAAAATGCCGGTGAAATTAAAGAAATTGAATGTATAGATAAAAAGTCAAATAAAACATTCACACTCTCAGCAAAAACATTCATTTTAAGTGCCGGAACAATAGACAGCGGAGCGATAATATTACGGTCAGATCTCAAAAAATATGAAAATTATTCTCTTGCGGGAAAATACCTGATGAGACACTGTAATGCCATAGTAAGTTATGTATTTCCCTTTAAAACAAACCCTCATCAGGTATTTCACAAACAGCTCTGTATTACAGATTTCTACGAAGACTTCAGGGATAAAATGAACAGTGCTACAGGTATTATACAGGACATTTATACCCCCCCTGCAGTAGTGCTCAGACATTTTGCTCCTCCGGGACTAAAAACTGCAGCAGCCACAATGGCAGGTTATATTCAGAATCTTCTCTGTATAGCAGAAGACGACCCTGACGAAAGAAACAGAATTACTCTTTCGGAAAAATCAGATAGATACGGTTTGCCTCTGATAAAAATAGAACATCAATACAGTAAAGCAGACTGTCAGAGAAGAGATTACCTGGTAGATAGGGCGAAAAAGATATTGAGGAAATCAGGAGGGCTTATACCGAATGTAATGTATATAGACAGTTTTTCTCATGCAGTGGGAACACTCCGATTCGGAGATAATCCGAAAACAAGTGTTCTTGATAAAGACTGCATATTTCATGGTATTAAAAATTTATATGTCCTGGACGGAAGTTTTATGCCTGCTTCTGCAGGAGTAAATCCAAGTCTGACCATTACGGCAAATGCTTTAAGGGTGGCAGATATTATAGTGAAAGGGGGGAAACAGTGAGCAGTGAGCAGTGAGCAGGTACGAACATGTATTTTCGTTCAGTACGTTATGTTCACACATCACACATCACACATCACGATTATTATGAAAAACATCTGTATCATAGGCTGCGGCCATATAGCTAAAAGCCATGTAAAAAAATTATCAGGAAAAGTTAATTTTTATTTCTACAGTATAATTAAAGAAGAAGCTGACGGGCTTAACAAAAAATCAGGAGGAAGCGGAGTCTTCAACAGTTTTGATGAAGTGCTTGCAGATTCCAATATAGACGGAGTAATAATCTGTTCTCCCCCTGAATTTCATAAGGAACAAATAATCAAATCTCTTGAAGCAGGTAAAGCAGTTCTTGTAGAAAAACCCATGTGTATTTCTGAAGAAGAAATTTCGGAGATAGAAGACGTTATGAAGAAACAGAAAAATCCTTTTCTTATGGTGGCAGAAAATTATTATTACAAACCATCACTGAAAAAAATAAAAGAATTATTACCACATATCGGCAATATAAAATCCCTTTCAATCAAAAAAGCTTTTACCCAGAAATCTGCCGACTGGCGCAGTAAGTACGGCTCACTTCTTGAAGGAGGAATCCATTTTGTATCACTCCTGTCAGATATAGTAGACGATATGCCGGTAGAAGTAAAATCGGTTTTTCCCGGCCATAAAAAAGGTGAACAGGAACGATCTTCCGTTCTGGATCTTACCTATAAAAATAATGTTACTGCAAAACTCATTTATTCATGGAACACAAAAAGCCTTCCTCTGGGAGTTTTTCAGACATCTTACATTTACGGAGATAAAGGAACAATTACCTTTGAAAGTAATGGTCTTTATGTTTATATAAAATCAGAAAAACTGACAAATCTTTATATTCCCGATCTTTTTGACCTGACAGGTAATAAAGGACTGGCAGCAGATTTTATATCTGCCATTAATGAAAGGAGAAAGGAACAGAGAAAGCCTTATTCTGATTTTTATAAAGCAAAAAGGGATCTTTCTATTATTTTCATGGCTTATAAAAACAAAGGGATATCGCCGGTGAGTCGTGGGAAATGAAGGATGAAGAGTGAAGGGTGAATGGTGAAATTTACGCATTACACGTTACGCGTTACGCGTCACGATTATATTATCACGCATCACACATCACGAATCACTTTAACGCCGGGAACAGCAACGTCATAGCAGTACCTTTGCCTTCCTCACTCTGAACCATAACAGTTCCTTTATGAATCTTCATAATACCATAAACCGAGGCAAGACCCAGGCCTCTGCCTTCGCGTCTGGTAGTAAAAAATGGGTCAAATATTCTATGTTTAATCTCTTCTTTCATACCACAGCCATTATCTTCTACCTGAAGAAATACATAAGAACCGGGGGAAAGATCCTTACTGCCATGACATGTTGCAAGATACTCTTCAGAACATTCCTTAACACCTGTAGTTAAAGTAATAGTTCCATGCTTATTTCCTATGGCATCAGAAGCATTTGTCATAAGATTTATTAACATATGGCTTATAATAGTAGAATTGCCATAAATAAAAGGTATATCATAAGACAGGTCATATATCAATTTACAGTTTCCGGGAACAGATAATCCGAGAAGACCTTCTATCTGTTTAATCATTACAGTCAGATCCGTATCTCCCATTATAAAATTGCCTCCTTCGGCATACAGAAATATTTCTTTAGTAATCTCTGCAGCACGACGGCCCGATTTTATAACCTCCTGAATAGATTCTCTCACACGGGAATCAGGCGGCAATTCAATGAGTGCAAATTCTGCATAACCAAGAATACCTGTAAGAATATTATTATAATTATGAGCTATACCTCCTGCCATAAGAGCAAGGCTTTCGAGTTTTTCCTTTTCTTTAAGTTTTTCTTTCATTTTTATTCTTTCTTCTTCCATATATCTGAGTTTCAGATGGGTAGAAATTCTTGCTACTGCTTCCTGATAATGAATAGGTTTTGTTATATAATCAACACCTCCCACGTCAAAACCTTTAAGGATATTTTCAGTATCAGAAAGAGCACTCATAAATATAACAGGGATGTCTCTGATTTCTTCCTGTTCCTTTAATACAGCACATACCTGATATCCGTCCATCTCAGGCATTACAATATCCAGTATAATAATATCAGGTTCTTCTCTCCTGGCAAGTTCAATAGCTCTTTTACCTGTCTGAGCAAGTAAAACAGTGGCATTTAAACTATCAAGACAATCAAAAAGAATACTCAGGTTTGCCGGTTGATCATCTACTATTAATATTTTTGATCTGGACATAATTTCAGTTTCCATAAGGTTGTTCCTTTTCTATATATTTTTCAAGTAATTTTACAAGTCTTTCAATTTCGAAATTTTCAGAAAGGTCTTTCAAATTTTCATAAAAAGCTTCATATTTATTACCTTTAATATTTACCCTGGTAAGCTCTGTATTGAAGCTTTTAATATTACCGTCTCTTATATAATTATAAAGAGTTTCCATTGTTTCGAAAGGAGGAATTAGAATAACTTCCTTATCAGATGAAATGTAATTACGTTCTTCTTCTATGTAAATCCATTCCAGTTCAAGAGTTTCTTTTATTATATCCAGAAGAGATTGACTGAAAAAAGGTTTGCTGATAAAAGCATCAAATATCGCAACTCTATTATCATACCATTCTTCAGGACTGGTCGCAGATAAAGCTATAATCTTTATATCTTTATATTCAGACATGGCCCTTATGCTTTTCGTAGTTTCAAAACCGTCCATATCGGGCATTATAATATCCATAAAGATTAAATCCGGTTTAAAACTGTTCAATTTATCCATACACTGAAGACCGCTGCCTGCTTCTTCCACTTCAAAACCTTTACCTGTAAGAAATTCTGCTATAACATCCCTGTTCCAGTCTTTATCATCTACAATTAAAATTCGTCTTTTATCTCCTTTATATCCTGAGATTGTATTGCCATTACTTAATTCACTCATTTCTTCTGCAGATACTTCAGGCAAATCCAGGGAAAACCAGAATCTACTGCTTTTTCCCAGACAACTCTCTACAGAAAGTTCTCCTCCCATAAGCCTTACCAGTTTCCTGCTTATAGAAAGGCCGAGACCTGTGCCATCGGTCTTTTTAAGCATCGGCGTAATCTGCTTAAAAGGCTGAAATATATCTTTTAACTTATCCTCAGGTATACCGACACCTGTATCCTCTACAGAAAATACTATCTTTTCTTCATTCTTATCTACTTTTAGCCTTATATGTCCTTTTTCGGTAAATTTTACAGCATTACTCAGAAGATTCATCAGTATCTGACTTAATCTTTTTTCATCACCTGTAACAATCTCAGGTAATAGAGAAGAATAATCACAGAAGAATAACAGTTCCTTTTTCTTTGCATTTACTTCTATTACACTTCTGACAAATTCAATCATGTCGTGTAGCTTAAATGGTTTTTCATGAAGATCCATATTTTCCCCTTCGATTTTTGCCATATCCATTACATCATTTATCAATCCCAGTAAATGATTTCCGCTTTTTAAAATAATATTAATACCTCTTCTTTGTTCTTCTATAAGAGAGCCGTCATTAAGAAACAACTGGGCATAACCAAGTATAGAATTAAGGGGTGTCCTGAGTTCATGACTCATACTGGCAATAAAATCACTTTTTGCTATACTTGCACTTTCTGCTATATTTCTTGCTAT
>DAIOEN010000368.1:0-4864 GCA_036746235.1 Vulcanimicrobiota bacterium
CACCAAAATTCAATAAAAATAGAAAAGAAATTGAATATATTATTTGTTTCGGAAACGATATTACAGAAAGTAAACATACTGAGGAACTGCTTGCTGATGAGCAATGGCGAATGAAAAGTATTATAAAGGGTACCAATATCGGAACATGGGAGTGGAATGTGCAGACAGGTGAAACTCTCTTCAATAAAAGATGGGCACAGATAGCCGGCTATACACTGGATGAACTCAGGCCGGTAAGTATAAAAACATGGGAAAACCTGGCACACCCGGAGGACATGAAAAAATCAAAGGAACTGCTGGAACGTCATTTTTCAGGGGAACTGAAATATTATGACTGCGAATGTCGTATGAAACATAAAGACGGGCGTTGGGTCTGGGTTCATGACAGGGGACAGGTAATCACGCGCACAGATGATGGCAGGCCGATAATGATGTTCGGAACCCATACGGATATTACAAAGCGCAAGGAGGCAGAGCAAAAACTGCAGGATAATGAAAGACTCCTGCAAATAATCCTGTCAATCTCAAATTCTTTCATCACCATTGCTCCTGATGCAGTAGATGACGGAATTCAGCAGGCCATCAGTCAGATCGGCGAATTCGGATCAGTTGATCGATGCTATGTTTTTCTATTTGACAAGGAAACAGAGATAAGTATGAGTAACACCCACGAATGGTGTGCAGATGGCATTGAACCGCAGAAATGTAACCTCCAGTCTGTACCGTCCGGTGCTATTCCCTGGTGGATGGCCAGACTCAGAGCAAATGAAGTAATTGACATACAGAGAGTTGCAGACATGCCGCCTGAAGCATCGTTAGAGAAGGAGCTTCTGGAAGTACAATCAATCAAGTCAGTCCTTGTGGTGCCAATCAGACTGCAGAACAGATTGATAGGATTTCTGGGTTTCGATTCTGTCCGCCAGTCTCATTCATGGCCTAAATATAACATAACACTGATCAGAATGATGGCAGATATTTTTGCCAATGCACTTGAAAGAAAACGAACAGAAACCATGCTGGTAGAAAGTGAAGAAAACTACCGTACCTTCTTTGAAACCATCGGAGATATGATTTTTGTCAGTAATACGGAAGGACAGATTGTCTACGCAAACAGTGCAGCATCACAGAAACTCGGCTACAGCCTGGACGAACTCAGGACGATGCATATAATTGAAATGCATCCGCCATCATCCAGAGATGAAGCAGTAATAATAGTGTCAGACATGCTCCGTGGCAAACGCAATACCTGTCCCCTTCCTCTCGCAAATAAAAGCGGATCGATAATACCAGTGGAAACACGTATATGGTTCGGGAAATGGAGCGGCGTAAATTGTATGTTCAGCATATCGAAAGATCTCACAAAGGAACAGGATGCTCTGCAGAAGTTCGATAAACTCTTCAGAATGAACCCGGCACTTATGTCGGTGACAAGAGCCATAGACAGGACACTGGTTGACATCAATGATGCCTTTCTGAACACCCTGGGATATTCAAAAGAAGAACTCACAGGTAAAACCAGTAAAGAACTGAAGCTATTTGCAGATGCAGAGGAACTGGAACAAATGATACAGATGATTGTAGAACATAGAAGTATCCGTGAATTCGAGACGAAACTGAAAACAAAAGACGGCCGTATCCGTGAAGGATTGATTTCAGGTGACATAATAGAAAGCCAGGGGGAAAGATATTTTCTGGCGGTAATGATAGATATTACTGACAGAAAAAAAGCCGAAGCAGAACGTGAAAAAACCATTCAGGAACTGAAGAAAGCCATAGCAGAGATAAAAACATTAAAAGGTTTTATACCAATCTGTGCCAGTTGTAAAAAGATCAGAAACGATACGGGCTACTGGGAACAGGTAGAAGCCTATGTTACCAGACATACGGAGGCTCGCTTTTCTCACGGTATCTGTCCTGAATGTGTGAAGAAACTATATTCTGATTTCTCATATGATGATGAAGATAAAGGGATAAAATGATTTTTATATATTCCGGCTATTTTTCACTCCAGACAGTACGAAAACCGACAAAATCAAAAGCGTAGTTTTGCCGTCCGCTGCCACGAGAGGCAGAACGGCATCCTGACTGCCGGCCAGTCAATGTTTTGGGCATCATAATCTTAACGGTTAAAAAAATGACAGACCGTTTTACAGTTTAAGTTCTTCCCAGCTTGTAACACGGAGTTTACCCGATATAGAAGAATTTCCGAGAAGTTTTTCATAATTACTGGAGTAAATAAGACTCAGATTTCCTTTATTTTCAAAATCAGGATCTCTAAGTTTAACGGTCATATTTCCACTCTGCGGATTAAAAGCTCCGCTTCCGTCAAGATTATTCGGATCTGTTATTACAAGAGCACCCGTAATATTTATATTGGGAGCATAACGCTTTCCGTCACAAGGAACGGTATAAACCAGCTTTGATCTGGAATTATTTTTCAGATCATATTTTTTAAGGGTACCGTATAAAGATTTATAAAGATTCTCTTCACTTCCAAAATCCGAAATGAGAGAAGAATCACGTATCGTAAGAGGAGGTTCAAATCCATGTTCCGTAAGGGTAACTTCATTCCCGTCTCCGATAACAAAAGGAACGCCACGTTTCCCTGAACCATGAGGGCCGGAAAAATACCTGATAGATGCGTCATTACCATTACTTGCTCCGCCGTTGAATGTAAATGTACCGTCAGGATTTTCCGTAATAGTTCCATTACATGGATCATCAGCATCAAAGGGATCATTATGATTACCTCCTGTAAAGTTCCAATAAAAGCCTGGAATGGAAGGCGGATCTACTGTATCATATATATCGAAATTATCTACAGGAAGAGCATAGACTTCCTGCGATACACCGCATACAATATCTTCCCAGTCGGCAGGCCATGCCGAAACAGAAACAGGATTATCAGATGGAGATACATTCTTATAAAAATCAGCATTAATATTACCATATGTATAAACAAGACCGGTCATATTCAATTCTGCAGGTCTCACATGAGTTGCCGGAAGATGTATATTTACATCATCTTTACTGAGGAGAGCCACACCGGGGTCGAGATCTGACACAATATCTGTTTCCATAATAAACTTTGTCTTTCCCGATGTACAGACAGAACCATTTCCTGTTATTTTACCTATGATATTCAAGCTGTCTTCTTTAGCACCATCACTTTTAATATATACAACAGGAGATCTGTCATTCTTTTTCTCAAGTACAATACCTGCATCCGGAAGATCCTCTTCAGAAACCTCAAAGGAAACTTTCATATCACCTTCAAAAAATACATCTTTATTAATAACAATAGCGCCTTTATCATTTACAGTAATACCTGTTATATCTACCGGACTTCCGTTATGGTAGAGTTTATAATTACCGTGACTTCCTTTAACCCTGTAATCACCGCCCGGAGAATGGGCTATCTTATTCTCTGCCGTAGATATTATTCCGTCAATATCTATGGAAGTAATCTGTTTAGGAAGAGAACCTTCCTTCAGAGTAGTATCAGTGCTGTTAAGAGAAATATTTCCTACTGCACTTATTACTCCGTCAGAAGTTATAACCTGACAGTTCGGGTCTACTTTTATTGCAAGAGGAGGATCAAGCAAAGGGTTTCCGGAAGAATTAGAATGAAAAGAACCCTGTCCGGAAGGATCCTGAGGGGTAATCACTCTGGAAACCCTGAATATACCTCCGTCCACATCGGCCCATCCGCTGATTCTTCCGGCATCATTCGTAATAGATCTTGTCAGCGTTACTCTTATCCTTTTTGTTGCAGGGCCTGAATTACCTGTAACAACGAGATCTACGGAATAAGGAAGCACGTCTCCTCCGTCAAAAGATCCTCCTGCAACGGGAGAGCCATTTGTAAGATTATTATATGAAAAATATTCCGGTTTATAGCCTGTGCGACAGAAATTTACTGTAAAATTACCGCATTCCGTATGTTCCTGAATATCACTGTTAAAAGAAGGATCTTTCTGAAGGGCATATATGGCATAAGCGATACCGGATTCAGCTGCAGCAGAGGCAGAAATCTTATTAAGATAAGTGGAAGCATAAAAAATATTGTTCGTATTCATCGCTACCAGCGCTGACATTAACATAACAAGAATAATAAGCATCAAAAGAATGGTTATAAGGGCCATACCCCTATCATTGCCGTACATAGAAAAAAACCTTCCTTTCTCTAAGGTGTATTTCTTGGGCTTATAGAAGCTTTTAATGTTACAATATCTACAGCAATATTATCTGAAAAATCTTTTTCATAGGCCAGTCTTTTTTCAGAGAATTTTTTTTCTGTTTTCAAAATAATATCTACTATAAATCTATTGGTTCCTGTCGTAATCTGAAGATCATAAATATTCCTGGCAACTGTCCTTAAATTTTCATCATTGACAGAATTATCCGTAAGATACATATCTATATCTGTCATTCTGGTTGCCAGACCGGAAGCACTGTGATTTATATATTTCCTTAATAATTTTTTATTTACAGCGTCGGAATCTCTGGGGAATGTATAATACAGAATATATCCCTGCCAGAGTGGATAACCTCCCAGCTTTTTAAAAGTAACAGTCTCGTTCGGATCAGACCAGGCAGTCTCAAAAGCTACATATTCGTCTCCTGTTACTACAGATGATATATCACTGGATTTTAAATCACTTACTATCCGTGCAAGGGCAACTTCCGCCTGAAGCTGTGAATCACTTTTTGTTTCAATCAATTTCCAGCTTTTAAATCCATAGCTGAAAACCGAAAAAACTGCTGCCATAAATATACTGAAAAGCGAAATAGCCAGAGCCATTTCTAATATACTGTAACCATAATTATTTAACTTCATAAATATTTATTTTCCGCCTGAAAT
>DAIOEN010000369.1:0-4861 GCA_036746235.1 Vulcanimicrobiota bacterium
GTATCTTTATAATTTATTATATTTTGAAATTGATGTTCTGCCAGATCCAGTTTCCCCTGTTCCAGATATATAGACCCCTGATTATTTGATATTATAAGATCTATGACAGGGTTGTAATTCTGTTCATTGTAAGATACGGCATTTTTCAGAAGAGTCATCCCTTCATCTGTTTTCCCTTCTTTAAACATAGCCGACGACAGATTAATGTGATTTTCAGGGGAGTAATAATTTATATTCAGTGCTTTCTGAAATTCCTGTGATGCTTCTGCATATTTATTCAGTTTATAGCAGGCTATGCCGAGATTTCTATGATATAGCTCTTCTGCTCCATTGATTTTTATGGCTTTTTTGTAATTTGATACTGCCTGAATGTACTTACGTTCCTTTGCCAGGATAATGCCTATGGCATTATATATATTATCTTTTTGAGGATTTATTTCCAGTACTTTATAATAAGATTTGAGAGCATTATTGTTGTCATCATGTTCATAATATATCCATCCCAGATGTTCCGGGAAAGTGACCTCTCCGGGATTTAGTTTTATTGCTTCCTTTAATTCTTTGATTGCCTCTTCTGTTTTATTAAGTTTGTAATAAGTCCATCCCAGGTTATGCCTTATCCAGGGAGATTTAAGATCAGACACTTTTGCAAAGTAAAGTACTTCTTCTGCATTTGTATAGTTTTTCTGGTCTATATAAATCATTCCCAGATTGTTATAAGCCCAGCTATTTATAAAATTTAACTCTATGGATTTTTTCAGATGATCTATGGCAGGGCTATAGTTTTTCAGGAACTGATACACTACTGCAATATTGTTGTGTATTTCAAAACTGAGAGGATTTAATTCTAGAGCCCTGTTAAATTCTATAAGGGCAATATCTGTTTTTCCATTAAGGGTGTATATTATACCTTTTATATTATGCAATTGAAAACTATCAATTTTTTTCTCATCCATCTCGGAGAGCTTTTTAAGAGCTTCATCTGCCCTTCTTTCGTAAAGATACAATTTGATGAGTTCTAAAGACAGGTCTGTTCTGTCAGGATGGGTCTTTATATCTTCTATTATTTCCTGTTCTTTTCTTTCGACCTTCAGGACAAACTGAGGTTCTCCTAGATACGTAGAGAGCCACTGATCTTCCATTGTTATACTGTAATGTATAAAAGGTTCGTCTATGGGAGAAAAAATTGTTTCCTGTGAGTAGGGAGTAAACCCTTTTTCTGAGGATTCAAAAGGAATACTGGACATTAATGAAAAGGTTTTTATGAATTCTTTTTTAGCCTCTTCCTTTTTATTTAACATTTCATATGCATAGGCTTTGAACAGATGAGCCCTTATATTCAGCGGATCTGAATTGATTACAATATCCAGTTTTTCTATTGCCTTCTCATAGTTATTTAATTCTATCATAGCCTGACCTATATTAACGGTACTTTCGTTGAAGTCCGGTGTATATATGGATCTATATCTTGATCTCATATTCAAAACCTGTTGAAAATATTTTATTGCTTCTTCATAATTACCTGCTGTCATAAGAGTATTTCCCAGGTTATAGTAAGAATCCAGTAAATCAGGTTCCAGTTCTATTGCTTTTTTATAGTTCTTTGCCGCCTCGTCGATTTTACCTTTCCACTGAAGGGCCATGGCATATCTGCAGAAGAGGTCACCGTTATTCCGGTCCAGGTCTATAGCTTTTTTGAATGATTCTATGGATTTATCAAATTCTTCCTGGTAATAATAAGAAATGGCCATACTTGACCATGTCTGTATATCTCCTTTGCCATAGGCCAGAGATTGTTCTCCTGCTTCAATGGCTTCTTTATAGGAACCGGCCTTTTCATAGGCGTAGCAGAGGTTTGACCATGATGAACCATTTCTTTTATCCGCTGCCGTAGTTTTTTTGAAAATATCTATTGCTTTCTGCCATTCATATTTTTTTATATAAACTGTTCCCAGAAGATTATAATACTCAATTTCTTTCGGGTTTACTTTTATGGCTTTTTCAAGGAGAGTCTGTGCCTGTGAATAGGAAGACCTGTAATAATAGATTTTAGCAAGTTCAAATATTACCCTGTCATTTTCAGGTTCATCTGTTAATTTTCTTTCCAGATCCAGAATATGTTTGTCTCTTTTTGCTTCTTCAATATATTGAAATTTTTCCTGTACCGATTCCGCAAGCTTCCGATCCAGTTTATAAGCTTTTTCATATTCGGCAACTGCTGTTTCCGGATCATTGAGGCTGTAACTGATAAGGCCAAAAATATAATGGGCAAGAGCATCAGAAGGATTTTCTTCTGCTGCTTTTTTAAGATGTTCCGCTGCTTTTGCCATAGCATTTTCATTGTAATCAAACCATCCGAGTATTATATTTGCTCCGGGATTTTTTGTGTTATTTTCAACTATTTCTTTTAAATCTTCCAGTGAAGGTATTACAAGATCTGTATTAAAAGCATAACTTTCTATTTTTGTATAGAGTGTATAATCACTATCACCTTTCAGATTGTATTTTACTACAGTCATCAATTCCTCGATAGCTCTGTCATTCTGTCCCATTCTGGATAGAGTCAGTACCAGATAACCTCTGGAAATTGTATCTCTCGGATTGTAATTTAATATTTTTTCCAGTTTTTTACTGGCAGAAATATAATCATAGGAAAGGAAATCAGATACTGCTATAAGATATTGAACCATTAAGTCGTTGGGAAGGATTTCATTTAATTTTTTAAATATTTCCGAGGCCTTCTGGTAATAGGCTTCTTTAATATATATATTACCGAGCATATAATAAGCTTCTTTGAACCCGGGATCTTTTTCTATTGCTTTATTAAGAATATCTATTGCATTGTTAACTTTTCCTTCTTCCTGAAATTTTCTTGCTTCTATAAGATAATCTTCCATTTTTTCCTGACATGTTGCTTTGCAGAAACAACCTGTAATTATTATGAGCAATAATAGTGTAATGAATAATGATTTCACTTTTTTTCTCCTTTGTTAATCGTGACGCGTTACGCGTTACGCGTCACAGGAACAGCGATTTGTTTTAATAACTTTCCTTAATATTATCATATAAATTCTTATGTTTCAATCTTTGAAAGGAATTTTATGTATGACGGAGAATTTCATTTAACAGTGACGGCATGGACATCTTCTTCCCGTCACGCGTCACGCGTCACGCGTCACGATTCCTGAATAAATGGTGATTATATTGCTATATAAACTGTTCTCAATTATTTTATTACTTTTTTTTATGTCCCTTATGCCAGTATGTTCAAAAGAAGAAGTAGAATTAAATAATACCATAGACAAAGCCAACAGTGTTTCTTCAGGCGAAACAGTTACAGGTCATACAGGTGTTCAAACTCAATACGGCCTTATGGGAGATATTGATATATTCTGTCTTCCTGTGAAATATCCAGGAAAACTTACAGTTTATGCTTCTGTTACGGGAAAATTCGGTAATGCCGGAGGAGAATCTTCTATAAGAATAGACATTCTGAATAAAGATGAATTGAAAGCAGGTGAATGGAAAGAGCCTTCAAGCGGCAAAGAAAAATCTCCAGTTTGTACCGATAATATTACCAGAGCAATAACCTTTCAGAAACCCGGTAATATTTATATTCTTGTCGACCGTTACGGTGAACATGCTTATTATAAAGTAAAAATTGTTTATGAAGAAAAAGGTAACAATAAAACAGAATCTCTTCCAATTGCTGTTTCCGAAACGGAACCAAATGATACTCCTTCCTCTGCAATGAAACTTTCTTTAAGGCAACCTGTTGCCGGCCATACAGGCTTTATCGGTAAATACGGTCTTCAGGGTAACAGGGATTATTATACTGTGGAAGTTCCTTATCCGGGAAAATTAACTGTTTATTTAAATATAGAAGGAATATATGGTGAAGGAAACATGGGAAAGCCTTCCGTTAATATTTCTCTGGTAAATGGTGATGAAATGACCAGCGGGAAATGGAAAAACCCTTATACGGGAGAAGAAGTTTCTCCGGTATTTTACAGTGGAGATAAAGGAAAAAGTATTTTTATAAAAAAAGGCGGGAAATTACTCATTCTTTTAGACAGGTATGAAGCAAATGCAAAATACAGATTTGTAGTTGTATTTGAAAGCGGAGAACAGTGAGCAGTGAGCAGTGACCAGTGACCAGTGAACAGTGAACAGTGAACAGTGAGCAGTGAGCAGTGAACAGTGACCGGTGACCGGTGAACAGTGACCGGTGACCAGTGACCGGTGCTTTATACTTTAACTGATAACTGATAACTGTACAAGGGGGATTCGGTATAAAAAACTTAATTTTTATATTTCTATCTATTATCTTTTTTCTCTCTCTTCCTTGTTATTCTGCCGAACCTGATAATATTATCAGAGCAAAAGAATATTTATCGGAAGCCAGAACTCTTATATCCAGAGGTTTGCCGGAAGAAGCAATCAAAAAATTAACATCTGCAGTTAAATTATATCCTGATTTCGGGGAAGCTCATTTTTTACTGGGTAATATATATTTTAAACTCTCCCGTCTCGATCTTGCGATAGATGAATATTTAACTGTTCTGAAAATAGATCCTGCAAATGTCGATACCTTTTATAATCTTGGTGAAATCTATTTGAAAATCGGGAAATTTCAGGATACAGTAGATATCTGTTTAAAAGCTCTTAAACTTGACAGTTCAGACGGTAAAATACATAACAGCCTGGGAAGAGCTTATGAGGAACTCGGCCGGGGTAAAGAAGCTCTGGAACATTACACGAAAGCAGTACAGTATGAACCGGCTGTGGCACTTTTTCATGATAACAGAGGATGGCTTTTATTCAGTCTCGGTAATTATAAAGAAGCTATGGAAGAATTTCA
>DAIOEN010000370.1:0-4846 GCA_036746235.1 Vulcanimicrobiota bacterium
GCCTGCCAGGCAGAAGCTTTTTATGGATACCCTTTTACCTGTTACGGTACTAAGGTTGATAGATAAATGGTATTACCCGGATTCATAAAAACCTTCATGTAAAAATTTCAATAACATTTCAGAAGCTTTCTTATGAAGAGTTTCATTTTCATTGCCACACTTGGGGGAATATATGCAGGCAGGACATCCTTCTTCACAGGGACAATCTCTTACAAGCTCAAATGTCATTTTCAGTATTTCATGGCTTAATTGAAAAGCTTTTTCCGAAAGACCTATACCTCCTTCAAATCCGTCGTAAATAAAAATTGTAGCCTCACCTGTATCGGCATGCCACGGAGTTGAAAGGCCGCCAATGTCCCACCTGTCACACATAACATGAAAGGGCATTACGCCTATCATGGCATGTTCTGCTCCGTGAAGACCTCCCTCTAAATCACATATTTTTCCTTTTATCTGCTCCGGCATAATAAACCATAGAGACATGGTTTTAAAGAGCAACGGAGGAAGTTCCAGAGGAACTATACGTGCCATTGAATCATATTTTTTTATTTTATACCCCCTGTAATATTCTTTTACCTCTACTTCTCCGAAGAATATTTCAAAATTTCCTGATTTTTTTCTGTTAATCTCCCTTAAAATTTTCAAATCCACTTCTTTTATTACTTCGGTATGATAATCGACATCATTCTTTTTAACATAAATGTGACATTTTTCCAGATCCATTTTATTTACTTTATAAGTTTCTCCCTGATGAAGCAGTACCGCTCCTTCATGGCCTTCCCTGTATGCCTGGGCTCTATCCATAGTTTCAAGGAGTTTTCCGTCACAGAAAACTTTAAAGACAGTAGAAGAAATACTGTTTAAACTGACATTTTCTACAGGTCTTATCTTCCCGCTGTAAACCAGGCCATAAGACATTTTTCTCAGTAATTTCCTGTGTTCCAGGTCTTTTAAAAAATCATTTAATTTATCACCGAAATATAACGTATCTTTCAGAGGAGAAAGAGGTAATTCAGAGGAAGCGCATAAGATATGACCTTCTATTATATATGGATTTTCCAGATCTATTATGGCATGTTCATGAGGCTTATCAAAAAAACAGTCAGGATGTTTCATAAAATACTGATCCAGAGGATTCTGAAATGCTACAAGAGTAACAGCAGATGTATCTGTTCCTCTTCCTGCTCTTCCAGCCTGCTGCCATATAGATATGATTGTACCGGGATAACCTGATATGACAGCACAGTCAAGGGTTCCTATATCTATACCCAGTTCCAGGGCATTTGTAGATATTACTCCCTTCAATTCACCTGATTTCAGTCTGTTTTCTATTTTTCTTCTTTCCTCAGGAAGGTAACCTGCTCTATAGGCGGTAACAGAGTCAGAAAGATTTCGGCCGGTTCCGTCTGTTTTTATCCAGTGAGCAATCAATTCGGCCATTTTCCTTGAAATGGTAAAACAGATAGTCTGAAGATTATGTTCAAGAAAAAAAAGGCACATATGTTCTGTTTCTCTATGAACAGAAAGGGTGTCTGTTCCATCAACATAGGGATTGTAAAAAATGAAATATTTCTTACCTTTAGGAGACCCGTCACTGTCTATTAATTCAAAAGGGAGTCCTGTCAGTTTCTCAGCAAATTCAATGGGATTCGCAAGAGTGGCAGTAGAAAGAATAAACCGTGGATTTGAACCGTAATATCTACAGATTCGCCTGAGTCTTCTCAGAAGGTATGCCATATTACTTCCCATAACACCCCTGTATTGATGTGCTTCATCAATGACAACAAAATCAAGGTTCTTATAAAAATTCCTCCATTTACTGTGCCAGGGAAGAATATGATGAAGTTCGTAGGGATTGCTTATTATAAGGCGGGAGTGTTCTCTTATATAAGGTCTTATATCACGGGGTGTATCTCCGTCATAAACCTCTGCATGCAAATTTATGCCGGTTATTGCCTGTATCTCTCTTATTACTTTCAGTTGATCATGAGAAAGAGCTTTTGCAGGGTATAGATAAAGGGCTCTTGCCTCTCTGTCATGAAGCAATTGTTCAAAAACAGGTATGTTAAAAGCAAGGGTTTTGCCGGAAGCAGTCGGAGTTGTAACTACAATATTTTTACCTGAAGAAAGAGTGTTTATGGCATCACTCTGATGCCGGTAAAGTTTAATTTTCTTTTTCAGGAGATAGGCTATTATTTCTTTTGAAAGATCTATATTCAGTTCCCCGTAAACCGGCTCTCTCGGAGGTAATACTTCTATATGTTCTATTCTGTCTCTGTAAGGAACCTTATTTGTAAGTTCCCTGATTATTTTTTCCATTATTTTCAATCAATCTTTAACCGATCGGACTTTTTTGTGTAATGATAATACTCAGCATCTATATTGTGACGTGTAACGAGTAACGCATGACGGATAGTTCGTGATGCGTGATGCGTATTTAATCCAGGGGCGTTAATTAAACGCCCCTGCTCATCCTTCACCTTTCACTACTCACAGCTCACTAATGTAATTTCTGTAATCACCTATTATAACCTTCTTAAAAATATAAAACCATAATTTACATAATTGATTTTATATGCTATAATTGTTGACAGAAGATACCAGGTTTTTCAGAGAAAGGAGGTGATAAATATGGTAATAAATAATAAAAAAAATGACATGTATAATTATTTATTTTCCTCATTATTTATCATCTTTATAGTACTATTGCTGGTAATCTTAAATTCCTCTGAAACATACAGATCTGTCACTGACAGAGACAACAACAATTTACCCGACGAATACAGTAAACAAATGGAAGCCATACAGGAAAAACTTAAAGTCAATTCAGACATAGCAGACAAAAAAATTACCTTCAGACTTACATCAAGAGTATTACACTCAGAGCGCTTTTCCAGTGATTTCAATTATACCGGCATGATGCCAGAGACTATAAAAGTAGAATACACTATGAACGTGAAAGATGCCATGTTATTTCTTGACAACCGCTACAAACAAATAAAGAAAGATAAAAACTGGTATGTAACTAATGACAGACTGGACGAATATGATTTCAACCTTGCTGAAACAGTAAATGTAACAAGAGATATATGCAGAGAACTCAAAAAAGAATATCATTTACTTGCCGATGAGCCGTGGTTTTAAATCCATAAGGGTCTGCCTCAAAACAACCTTTTTGGGCAGACCCTATCTTCAGACAGAGATCGTGAAAGAGGATTTTTTATTATTAAATTTTCATATTATAATATATTAATATTATTCCCCTGAAAAAAATCAATCTATAAATTCTTTTTTTCTGACAACCATCTCTCTTTTATCCACAGGAGCATTTTCATCTTTTTCCACAGCGCCATCTCCCACATCTGACTGAATATCTGCCGTCAAAAAGCCCTTAAAAGAATCCATAAACTCATCGACAGTAAAGCGATTAAGGGAATAATAACTCCACCAGCCTTTTTTTCTTTCAATTACGAGATTGGCTTCTTTCAGTCTTCTCAGTTGCTGAGACACAGTAGTCTGTTTTATCTTCATCGCTTCTTCTATCTCTGAGACACATAATTCTTTCTCTGATAATAATTTAAGCAGCCTGAGTCTGGCAGGGTCACCAATAGCTTTCAGCATCTTAATATAATTTTGTATTTCCATAACACTCATCCATCATATGATAATATTATAATACAATTATTATAACATATAAAAAAATTACAGATCAAGTTATTTACAAAAAAATATAACTTTATATTTAAAATAACAGGATAATCACCTGTTATAGCAAATTATATTATAACCTGCAAATAATCCTCCTGTAACACCAGGAGTGTTACACATTACGACTTAGTAAAGATAAGAAGTAATCAGGAAAAAAGTAAAATAAGGAGGAGCGAGGATGAAAAAAAAGGTTAAAAAATCTTCAGGTACAATAAAATCAGCAGCAGAAAATAAACCTTCATTCATAGTGAGAGATAAAGAAGAAGGAAGAAAAAGTATTTCCCATGAAATGTCCGGTATAAAAACTGCCGGAAAAGAAATAAAGAAAAAACATATACCTGAAAGACATGTAATTTCTGATGAAAAGGCTTCCATAAAAAAATCTATCTCTTCACCGGAAGATAGAACTAAAAAAATTATGCCTGAAAGAACCGGCGCTCCACTGGAAAAGACTTCCATAAAAAAATCTATCTCTTCACCGGAAGATAGAACTAAAAAAATCATGCCTGAAAGAACCGGCGCTCCACTGGAAAAGACTTCCATAAAAAAATCTATCTCTTCACCGGAAGATAGAACTAAAAAAATCATGCCTGAAAGAACCGGCGCTCCACCGGAAAAGGCTTCCACAGATAAAATTATAAAGAAAAAGAAAATAATAAAAAAAATAATACGATCCTCTTCAGGAGAAATCATAAGAAAAGAGATAAGAGACACAGGAGAAGTAAAAGAACAAAAAGGCACAGAAGAAGGTACTCTTATAAAAAAAATAAAGGACCGACGAGAAGAAAAAAAACCAATAAATATCTCAAAGGATCATAAAGTTCCCCGTGAGAATGGCAAAAACTCTCCTGGTATGACAGAAGGTATTACAGCAAAAGAAACAGTTAAGTTGAAAGAGGAGAAAACTACTTCGGATGATGATTTTATAAAGTCTCTTCTTATGACGGATGATGTTACACCGGAAGAAACAGTCAAGTTGAAAGAGGAGAAAAGTACTTCGGATGACGATTTTATAAAGTCTCTTCTTATGACGGAATATGTTACCCCAAAAGAAACAGTCAAGTTGAAAGAGGGGAAAAGTAATTCGGATGACGATTTTATAAAGTCTCTTCTTATGACGGAAGATGTTACTCCAAAA
>DAIOEN010000371.1:0-4833 GCA_036746235.1 Vulcanimicrobiota bacterium
AAACTTTTATATTGAGCTATAATTTAGTGAATAGTGAATAGTGAATAGTGAATAGTGGTTGTAATAACTGGTATTGGTGAAGAAAGGAAGTTTATAATAATGGAAATTATAAAAGAACATACAAAGAGTCTCTGTCCTGAGTGTTATAAAAAAATAGATGCCAGAGTAGTTGCAGATGGTAACAGGGTAATTATGATAAAAACCTGTCAGACCCATGGAACATTCAGAGGTTTAGTAGAAAAAGATGTAAATTTTTATAAAAAAATTATCTCTGCCAGAAAAGATGACAGTAATTTCAATAGATGCCTTATGATAAATATTACCCATGCATGTAATTTAAAATGCCATCTATGTTATCTCCCTCAGAGAGATACCAGAAAAGATCCATCTATGGAACAAATAAAAAAAGCCATAACCGGTTATCCCGGCCCTGCTATTTCTCTTTCAGGGGGAGAACCTACAATGAGAGAAGAATTGCCTGATATAGTAAATTATATTTCTAAAGCAGGAAAAATACCAATAGTGGTAACAAACGGAGTAAAACTCTCTGATTATGATTACCTGAAAAAACTTAAAGATGCAGGTCTGTTGATTATAAATTTCTCCTGTAATGGCTTTACGGAAGACGTATTTATATCAATAGAAAACGCACCGCTCCTTGATATAAAAATGAAAGCTTTATCTAACATAAAAAAACTCGGAATAAAAACACAGTTTTCTTTTACAATGTCAGAGGGAATAAATGACGATCAATTCGGAGAAGCAATCAGGTATATACTGAACAATGAAGATTTTATTTATCAACTCAGAGCAAGAGTATCTGCTCCGATAGGGCTTTCCCTGGGAGAAAAAACCTTTTATCTATCAGACTTTCTGAATATTCTGGCAAAAGAAACCTCTACCACCAGAGATATTATGGTTGACTACTGGTTAACATACAGTCCTTTCCCAAATCCTTATGTATTTACAATGAACTACCATCATTTTATGAGTATGTGCAACAGAGAAAAAGTCACTCCCGGACCAGGAGGAGATATAGTAATTTTTTCATGGCCTGATAGATACAATATAGATTACGAAGAGATAAAAGCTCTGGATCTGGATATTTTAAATAAGAGAGGACAATTCCTCAATTACTGGGATGGAATCATAAGGAATGAAAGATATAATTTCTTATAACATTCCGTTAATACCATCACTTCAAAGAAGTGTAGAATCATCTTCGTATAAAATTTTTACTTCTCTTACTCTTCTGTCTTTTTCTTCAGCCATTTCATAGAAACCGTTAAGAACTTCGTTGGCTCTTCTGGCTATATCCATAGCTTCCTTTACGGTTGCTTCCTGTTCTTCAGTGACTTCAAATTTTTTACCCGGTGTCTCTTCATCCAATCCTTCGTCAATTATTTCTTCTAAAACTATCCTCATTGAATTCAGGCTCTGTAAGAATAACCTTATGGACTTAAGTCCACAATCATATTGTTCTTGAAACTCACTTTTCATAGCTGTTTCAAGTTCTTCATCGAATTCAGGAAGTTCAGCTATATATGGGTTAGGATGTTTTGGTTTCACATATCCTGGAGGCCTGGGTTTAGCTCTGGGCATACTCTTTATTAAATCTCTCTCACCTTTCTGGAAATCTTTTTCCTGTTTTTCAAGTCTGGTGAGTAAAATCTGAGGAGACATCTTGCCATCCAATATTTTATTTCCGACATCCAGTATTTGCATCAACCTGTCAGTTCTCGGTCCTGAAATAGTAGGAGCCACATTAATACTAATCTTAGGCAATTTTGCATTACATCTGTTACAAACATTGGATCCGTGGGGATTATCTTCTCCGCATCTAAAACACAACACTTACTCTACACTTCCTTTATTCATAAAAAATCTTAATTATAATAATATAAGTATAACGAGAAAAACTCTTATGTCAATATTTTAACTAACTTTTAGCAAAAAAAAACTAATAAATTCTACAAAGGCCATAAATCTAACCTTGTAAAGGTATATTGATTTACCGTCATATCATCTTCTCTTGTCTCAAAAGCAATTTTCTCGGGAGAAAAATCTTTTATGCCATTATAATAATAACAGTATTTAGATCTGAGAAAATCTCCGAATCCTGATAGTTCAGGCTTCATTATAGTAGTTATTATACTCTTTGGGAACCAGAGAAAATACTTTTTCTTTTCTTCCCAGAGATCTTCCGTTTCTTTACCGGGATGAAGCCTTGGAGTATAGTGTTCGGAAAAATCAGGATGACCCTGAGAGAACGGATTGATTTCATCGTCTGTTACAAGTAAAAAATAAAAATGGGTATCTTTTTTAAAAAACCTGCCAAGAAAATTTTTTCCTTTCTCGTGATTTATTTTAAATCTCCTTATCTTTTTCCTGTCCATTTGTTTTCCCGGTATAATATAAAACTTGTCGTTTTTCATGTAACATTCATGAAGTTCGTCCGGATTTTCACCTATAACCTTCGGGTCTGATCTGAGAAGGGCATTTTTTATAGCAATAGAAAATCGATAGAGTAACTCCATACGGCTGTTTATACTCTTGTGAAAGTCGAGCCTGCTTTTTTCAGGTATGGTAGATGCATATTTGTATTTACTATTTATAGCATTAATGAAGATAAAATAATTTTCCCTGTTACTTTCCATATAAATAGCACCGTCTGCCGAGCCAAAACCGGCTTTTTCATCAAAATCCAGCTGGTTGAATATAAACAAATTATTTATTTTATTCAGCAATAAAAATGGGTGGTTGCCACATGCATCTTCAAATAAACACAGATATTCGAATGGATTCTGAGGTAATACGAAATTCAGGAAGAAACCCACCCATCCGCTCTCAGAATAATAGGCCATATTAACCTTATTATTATAAGGATGAGTCGTATTATAAAGTTCTATCATAATGTTTCTCCTTTATCCTTAGTACCGCACCACGTAAATCAGTAACCATTTTGTCAGCTTCTGCCAGACAGGCTCTTACGAAGAAAAATAATTTGCCTTATATAATTTGTTTTACAAACAATAAATTAACCCTTATTTAATTTTTAATTCTATATAAAAAACTAATTTTTCTTCTCCAGAGCCTGCCAGGCAGAAGCTTTTTACGGGTACCCTTTTATCTGTTACGGTAATTAGAATCAAAAATTTCATATAAAGTTTTCGTCGAAAGTGCCAGAAAACCTTCTTTATTATAAAATTATCTTTAGCAATTCAGCAATTCAGCATGTCAGCAGGTCAGCTGGCCTGTGAAATACTGAACCGGTAATTATAAAAAATAGAAGGAATCTAAAATAATTTGGCGAAAAAAGACAGGTATTTCAGGGATTTTAGAGATTTATATGAGAATAATGAAGTCTGACGATTGACTGAAAGCAAATTCTCATATCTGGCTGTAACAGCTCCGGTCATGTCTGTTAACAGGATGGTGATTCTTTGAAGCAAACATATCAGGATTACGAAGAAAGTACCTTTTATTATCTCGTAGAAACCTGCTATCCTCATCCGATAGCCAGTATTTTCCGTGCAATGAGGACATGCGACGATCTTCTCGGAAAATTTAATGCATGTTGTTTTTTATTTGAAACAGTCATAAGATACTGTACATTAATATTACTGTCAGGCTATCTATCGTCAGAAGAACAGAGAAACCCTAAAGCAGATGTATTTATATGGCAGTTCTTTGAAGAAAGAAATACGCCGAGAAGCTGGATGGAAATATTTAAAGACATGCTTCTTGTATATCTTTACAGCGGAAAATACCCTGTTATTCCCAAACTGCTTACCCTCTATTATGATAAAAAAGGTAATGTTAACAATATAGGGAGAAAGCTGGAAAAAGCACTTTTTATAAGAGATCAGTTCGGAGCCATGGGCTGTGACTCCATAAAACTCGCCACCAGACATTATCTGGAACTTGAAGAAATATTAATGATACTACTTACAAGACTTGAATTTTTATGTGATTATCCTCTTGTAAGACCTCAGAGAATAGAACAGTTTGAAGGAAAAGTCTTCTTCGAAGCTGTAAAATTTATGGGATGTGAAATTAATCCCACAGGACAGGAAAGTGTATCACACCATGTAATAGAAGATAATTTCCATATCCTATTACCTGAAACCAATCAGCTTATAGAACTTTACCCTCTTTTAATCTATGAAAACTGTTTCTGTAATGATGCCCATGTATTTTTATTTGATTATATTTCGGGAGAACAGATAAATTATATATTTTATTCTGTAGAACATGCCATAGGATTGAAACATACAAGACAGATCGATGATTTATTCAGTAAAGGAGGGCGATTAAAGAAGAAATTGCTGGCAAAAATCGATCCCCTTCCAAAACCTTCTTCTGACATGAAAATACTGAAAAATTATCGATTGCTCAATCTTATAGGTACAGGTGGTATGGGACAGATTTTCAAAGCCCTTCAGTATGACAGAGGTGTAATGAGAGCTGTAAAGATACTTCCTTCTTTCCTCAGCGCAGATAAAAAATGGATAAAAGGACTTGAAAAAGAAGCCACAAAAGCAGCAAAAGTCAAACATGAAAATGTAGTAAAAATGACTGCTATAGGCATATTTCCCGATGAAACCTTTATTGTAAACGAATTTATCGAACATGAAACCCTGAGAGCTTACCTGAATAAAAAGAAGAAATTTTCACCTGAAGAAGTGCTCAGGATTGCAAGACAGATATGTAAAGGACTCATAGAAATTCATAATGAAGGAATTGTTCACAGAAATTTAAAACCGGAAAATATCCTCATTCATAAAAATGAAGAAATTAAAATCTCTGATTTCGGAATAATGAAGGCTTTTG